>JAEEGY010000216.1 GCA_016280565.1 Fretibacterium sp. | reverse complement strand
TGACCGACGGTCCCACCACGATGTGCGCCACAGAGGCCTCAACACCAAAATTCTTCAGCGTCCCGATGATGGCCTCGCCCTGGCTCTTCGCCACCGCCAACGCCTCATCGTCCCCTTTATCCTTAGCCTGGGGGCCAAAGATGTCCAACGGCGGGGGAAAAGCCCCCGCTCCGGGAATCGGTTCCTCCGGGACTTCCTCAGGCACTGCCTCCGCTGGGTCAGGTACGGCAGGGTCAGGTGCCTCAGTGTCAAGCTCCGCCGGTTCCACCTCGGGCTGAGCCTCCTGCTCCTCAGGCGCCTGGGGTTCCGGTTCTTCCTTCAGCACGGCAGCAGCAGGGGCCGCCGGCGGAACATCCTCAGCCGCCTCTGACGGCTGAACCTCCGATGGGCAGGAGGACTCAGTACCGGAGGCGGCGCATGGACTCGCCCGCATATCGTCGGTCCGTTGGACGAAGCTCGGCTCAGGGGCAGGAACGGGCGTCCCCTCCTGGACCGGAGCCGGGATATCCTCGTCTATCGGCCTCATCAGATGCTCCGGCAGGGAGAACTCTCCTGCCTCAATGGAGGAGAGGAGGTCGTCCAGGATCTGCACGGCGGAGCGCTGGGGACCCGCTGGTTCCGGCTCCGGGCTTGGCGGAAAAGGGAGCGGTCCTTCCGGCTCATGGAGTATGGGGACAGCCTCCGGCACTGGCCGGTTTTCCTGCAAAGGAGGGAGGACCGTTTTCGGCTCGAACTGAGGTTGAGCCGGAGGTTCCACCTGAGGCTCAGTCGTTTCCGCAAAGGACTCAAGCCATTCCTCATACTCCTTATTCCCGCTATCCGTCTTTTCAGAATGGGATCCCGAGGGGGCGGAAGGGACCTCTCCTCCGTTAAATCTGAAGTTCGCCGGGTCGAGTGGATCAAAGGGGGTACTGACAGGATTTCGGCGTATGGAGGAGAGGATGTCCTCGGGCTTCTCTGGCTGGGACTCCGACGGGTAGGGAGCCTTAATGCCGGCGGGATCAAATGGAGGCGATATTTTTTCACTGGCCTGCTCTCGATCGAGGGAATGCTGGCGCCGCAACGTCTCTTCCTCCACATGCGAGGAGAGGATGAGGGCAAACGCGCGCCAGCCAAAGAAGAATGCAGCCAGAAGGAAGAGCGCGGCAGAAGCCAAAATCGCGCCAAAGGCCCCCAGGTTCAACAGGAAGAAACGGGCCAGCATCATACCGGCCGTGCCGGGTTCGGAGAGGGCCCAGCCGGGGTTCCAGCCCGTGTGCCGGGCGATCCCCAGCATGAGGGCCAGGGAGAGGTAGAGGTGGACCGTGCCCAGGATCTGCCCCAGCGGGTGCGGCACGCGGGAGCGGGCAACCCGAGCCATGCAGAGGTATATCCAAAACAGCAGGGGGACGAGCAGTGCCCCTCCCCAGGTTTCCCTCATACGCTTCCCCCATTCACACCCAGCCTCTCCAGCCCAGGAGATGCCAAGGAGGGCCAGAATGAGGTAAACTCCAAGGCCAATCAACAGGAAAAAGATCAGTTCCGCCCAGCTTCCACGACGGGACCGGCGGCGGCGGTGAGTTCTCTCCTCCCCGCGCTGAGGGTCCTCGCTTGGGAGTTTCTGTTTTCGCTTACTGCTGCGCATGATGATTGACCTCCCTCATTACCGTTCCCGCGCCTTTTTCACGTTGCGGAGATGCTCGGCGTATGTCTTTGCAAAGTAATGATAACCGTTCTTTCCTGCCACATAGTAAAGATAATCATTGTTTTCCGGGTCAAAGGCCGCATCCCATGCCGCCGTGCCGGGGATACATATCGGGCGCGGCGGGAGCCCCGACACACGGTAGGTGTTGTAGGGCGATTCAACCTCCAGGTCCTTGTTCAGCACGCGCGTCAGCTTACGTCCTCTCAGCTTCCAGGCATAGACGACCGTCGCGTCGATCTGGAGGGGCATCTTCTTTCTCAGCCGGTTGTGGATCACGCCGGCCACCCTCCGGCACTCCACGTCGTGCAGCACCTCGCGCTCCACCATCGAGGCAATAATGGCAGTCTCCTGGAGGGAATCCGCTGGCAGGACGTCCGCCGAGGCTCCCCACTGGTTCCACCACGCGGAGCTTGCCACCTTCACCAGCTCCTGGGGCGTTCGTTCCACCACAAGGTAAGTCTCCGGCTTGAGGAATGCGATCCGCGAGGTCTCGCTGCCCGGCAGCTTCCCGCGCAGCTCCTCCGGGTAATTTTCTTTGGCCATGATAGCCGTACCCAGTGCGTCGGCCAGGCCCAAAGAAGACGCATCCTGCGCGTTGCTGACGTACTTCAGCATGGGGTTCTCGTCCCCTGATAGGACAGCACGCAGGGAGAAAACGTCCATCCCCGGAAGGACCGTCATCTTCAGCAGAGCGGGGCGCATCCCGCGCAGCTGACGGGCCAGACGCCACGGGTCGGAGCGGATGACCTGATAATATCCCGCGCGTATTTTCCTGTCCACACCGAAGCGCGTCATCCAATAGATCAGGCGTGAGACGGAACCGTCCAGCGCCCCCTGCTTCTCAAAGGCCTGAGCGGCCTGGCGGCCATTCAGCCCCGGCTCGATCAGGACAGCGATCTTCTCCCCGCTCGTCGGCAGGGGCATCAGGCTCTCCCACAGGGACTCCGGGACCTTGAAGTAAAAAGAGAAAACGCCGGCCACCACCAGCCCCCAGAGGAGGACCGCCAGGATAATCCCTATAAGAACGCCGCGTTTCAGCTTCATTATCCGCACCCCATTCAGCTCAAACTCACCGCTGGATAAACATCGCGTCTCCAAAGGAGAAAAAACGGTATCCTTCCCGCACTGCCAGCTCATAAACTGAGAGCAGGGAGGAAAGCGCCCTTATTGCATCCCCGCCATTCAGGTTCGCTGCAAGGGACGCCACCAGCATCAGCAGGGAGCTCTTCGGCAGGTGGAAGTTTGTGATCAGGGCGTCCACCACCTGAAAGCGAAAGCCCGGATAGATGTAAAGCCCCGTGTCCCTGCTCCCCGCCCGGATAAGCCCGTCTCCCGCCGCCATGGTCTCAAGTGTTCGTGCCACCGTCGTGCCGGAGGCGATGACGCGCCCGCCCCGGGCCCGACACTCCTGCACCGCCTCTGCCGTGGCCTCCGGGACCTCACAGGGCTCCTCATGAATGACATGGTCGCGGATATCCTGAGACTTAACCGGCCGGAACGTCCCCAGCCCCACATGAAGCGTCACCCACGCCCGGCGCACCCCCAGGGCGTCAATGCGGTCCAGGAGTTCTGGCGTGAAATGCAGGCTCGCTGTCGGGGCGGCCACGGAGCCCTCCTGCCGGGCAAAAACCGTCTGATAGGCCGCGCGCCATGTGTCCCCGTCACTGTGGATGTAGGGCGGCAGCGGCACGTGTCCACACTCATTAAGAAAGGCCAGCACGCCGGAGCCGGAGATACGCACCCGGCGTATCCCCTCGGGCTCCTCCCCCTCAACGTAAAGGCTCCGGTCCCCCACGCGCACCTCCGCCCCCGCGTGCAGTTTCCGTCCCGGCCGGACCAGGGCCTGCCACACGCTGAAATCCGCCGCAAGGGGACGGAGCAAAAACACCTCCGCCCGGCCTCCGCCAGGCACCCGCGTCCCCAGCAGACGGGCCGGAAGGACACGGGTGTCGTTCAGGACCAGAAGGTCCTCCGGCCGCAAATAATCCACGATGTCGCGGAAACGCCGGTGCTCAATATCCCCCGTTCCCACGCTCCAGACCAGGAGCCGGGAGGAGTCCCGCGGCTCGGCCGGCGTCTGGGCGATGCGATCCTCCGGGAGAGAGTAATCATAGGAGTTCAGATCAAACAGCGCGTCCTGAGAGGCAACGCGCTCCGTTTCTGCGGGGTTCATTGGTAGCGTCTGACCGTGGTTCCAGGGTAATAGTACGTCAGGATGCGCTCC
>JAEEGY010000215.1 GCA_016280565.1 Fretibacterium sp. | reverse complement strand
GCCGGACTACAACGCGCGCATCCCGGAGGATGAGCTGACGCTGATCGGCTCCACAGACCCCGCGGACCTGGCGCTTTTGATCGTGGTCTCCATTCCCGGAGGGGCGCCCTGGAACATGACGGCAAACCTGCGCGCGCCCATCCTGCTGAACCTCAAGAGCAAGAAGGCGGTCCAGGTCATCGCCCTGAACGAGGAGTATCCCATCCGCCACGTCATCTTCCCGGAGGACGTGCGCGAACGAATGAAGGCTCAGGCCCAGGCGCAGGGGGCGCAGGACTGATGCTGGTGCTCAGCAGGAGGATCAACGAGTCCATCCAGATAGGGACGGACATCGAGGTCATGGTCATCGACGTGCGGGGCGACGTGGTGCGCCTGGGCATCACGGCCCCCCAGGCGACGCAGATCTGGCGCAAGGAGCTCTGGGACGTCATCGTTGAGGAGAACCGCGTGGCGGCGGAGGCGGCGAAACGCTCCGTCAAGCAGGGGCCCGAGACGCCGCAGCTCCCCGTTTCCACCTTCTCCCGACTCTCAAAGATCCCCACGGTCCACCCGGACGCTCAAAAGGACAGGGAGTGAACCGCGGCGAATACGCTCAGCGGATAAGGCGGGGCCTCCGGGTCCCGCATAAAATTTTTGAAGGGAGAAATTTATCCTATGGCTTATAGAGAGAACAAGGGGCCACGGCGGGAGAGGCGGGACAGATTCGCCAAACCGTCGAAGCGCCCCGCGATATCAAAAGCGCCCCGTCCTGCGCCAGTGGAACGTCCAACCCCTCCAGACGGCCTCCGCGAGGCGCCCAGCGCCTCGCTCCGACACAGCCGACCTGCCGAACGTCGCGACGCTTTCGCGCCGCGTGAGCCCGGCAGTCTGGCCGACGTCTGTTGGGGCCGCCAGCCGGTGCTGGACCTGGTGAAGGGGGACCCCTCACGCTGCACGCGGCTTTTGATCGCGAACAACGTCCGGCCTCCGTTCCTGGACGAGCTGACCGACGCGGCGCGGGCCGGACGCGTGGTCTATCAGATGGTGGCGCCGGAGGCGCTGGACAAGCTCTGCCCCGGCGAGCGGCACCAGGGCGTGGCCTGCCGCATCACGGAGACGAAGCCCGTTGAGCTGGAGCCCTTCCTGAGGAGCCTGCCGAAGGACGATCCCGCCCTCATCGTCGTGCTGGACCACATCGAGGACCCGCACAACATGGGGGCCATCGTGCGCTCCGCGGAGGCGGCCGGGGCGGCGGCGGTGGCGTATTCCCGGCGGCGGTCGGCCCTGCCGGGCGGCACCGTGGTCAAGACCAGCGCAGGGGCGGCGCTTCGCCTGCCCATGATCCCCGTGGTCAACATCGTGCGGACGATCGAACAGCTTCAGGCGCTGGACTTCTGGACCGTCGGTCTTGACGGGAATGCGGAGACGAGCCTGTGGGGCGAGGCCCTGCCTGCCCGACTGGCTTTGGTCGTGGGGGCGGAGGGGGAGGGCCTCTCCCGCCTCGTGAGCCAGACCTGCGACCAGCTTCTGCGCATCCCCATCCAGGGCGGCGTGGGCTCGCTGAACGCCAGCGTGGCGGCGGCGCTGGGCATCTTTGAGTGGCGGCGGGGGCATGAGAAATAAATTTTAGGCTGTGCTAAACTCTAAACGTTATGTTATAATTTTAAATGTTTTCTGACGTCTCTGCGCGGGGCACCGTGGTGGGGACTCTCGAATCTATCGGAGGAGTGATCTTTATGCGTAAGATGTTGGCCCTTGCTCTGGCGGCGGCGCTGGTCGTGGCCGGAACGGCTTTTGCGGCGGACGATGTGATCAAGGTGGGTATCTTCAACTGCCTCACGGGGCAGAACGCCTTCGGCGGACAGCTTGAGCTTGAGGGGACCCAGCTGGCTCATTCCCTGATGCCCGAGATCCTGGGCAAGAAGGTCGAGCTGGTGGTGGTGGACAACAAGTCGGATAAGGTGGAGGCGGCCAACGCCGTCACGCGCCTCATTGAGAACGACAAGGTCAACGTTATCATCGGGACCTACGGTTCCTCCCTGGCCATGGCCGGCGGCGAGGTGGCGGAGCAGGCGGGGATCCCCGTCATTGGCACATCCTGCACCAACCCGCTGGTGACGCTGGGCAAGAAGTACTACTTCCGCGCGTGCTTCATCGACCCGTTCCAGGGCGCAGGCGCGGCGACCTACGCATTCAAGAACCTGGGGCTCAAGAAGGCTGCGACGCTCATCGACGTGGCCAATGACTACAGCGTCGGGCTGGGCACGTTCTTCCGCAACGCCTACAAGAAGATGGGCGGCGAGATCGTGGCGGAGCTGAAGTACCAGTCGGGCGACCAGGACTTCACGGCGCAGCTCACGGAGCTCATCTCCAAGAAGCCGGACATCGTCTTCCTGCCGGCCTACTTCGCCGAGGGCGCCATCGTCCTCAAGCAGGCGAAGGAGCTGGGCGCGGAGTTCCGCTTCATCGGCGCGGACGCCATGGACAACCCGGAGATCGTCACACTGGGCGGCGACGCGGTGGAGGGCTTCATGCACACGACCTTCGCCTATGATCCTTCCATGAAGGAGATGAACCCTGTGGCGGCGAAGTTCACCGAGGAGTGGAAGAAGGTCCATCCCGACAAGGACCCCAACGTCAACTCCGCTCTGGGCTATGACTGCTACGTCATGGTGGCGGACGCCATCACCCGCGCCGGCAGCGCCGAGCCCGCGAAGATCCGCGATGCGCTGGAGGCCACAAAGGACCTTCCCACCGTCACGGGGGTGACCACCATCAACGCCACCCACGACGCCGAGAAGGAGATGGGTATCGTGGAGATCAGGAACGGCAAGAAGACGTTCCTTGGGCTGGTGAAGCCGGAAGTATAGTTCTTTTTAGCTGAAAAAGGGAAGGGGCCTCAGGCCCTTTCCCAGCGGGGGCCGGGGCCGATGGCCCTGAGCCCCTCTTTATTTAGGGGGGTAGAATGTGACTCTGAACATTTTCATCCAGCATATCGTCAACGCCCTCAGCCTGGGCTCGCTTTACGGCCTGGTGGCGGTGGGCTACACGATGGTGTATGGGATACTGAGGCTCATCAACTTCGCCCACGGCGATATCTTCATGCTGGGGGCCTATTTCGTTTATTTTGCCACAATCGTTTACAAGCTGCCCTGGGTGTTGGGTGTCGTGCTGGCCGTGGTCGGAACGACGGTCTGCGGGCTTTTGGTGGACCGCATCGCCTACCGGCCCCTCCGGGAGGCCCCGCGAATCTCGGCTCTCATCAGCGCCATCGGCGTCTCCTTCTTCATAGAGAACTTCGCCGTGGTGGTCTTTACGGGGATGCCGCGCCCCGTGCTGCAGCCGCCCGTGCTGATGCAGCCCATCCAGATGCCGGGAGGCGTGCGGCTCATCCCTCTGGGGATACTGGTGCCCGTGGTGGCCTTTCTCCTGGTGGGGGGACTGCTCTGGATGCTCTACCGCACCAAGCCGGGGCTGGCCATGCGCGCCATCTCCCACGATATTGAGACCACGCGTCTGATGGGCGTGCCGGTGAACAAGATCATCGCCTTAGCCTTTGGGCTGGGCTCTGCCCTGGCGGCAGCGGCCGGTATCCTCTGGGCCTTGCGCTACCCGCGGGTGGAGCCCTTCATGGGGCTGTTCCCCGGCATCAAGGCTTTCATCGCGGCGGTGTTTGGGGGGATCGGCTCCGTCCCCGGCGCCATGCTGGGAGGGCTGATTCTGGGCTTCGTGGAGATCCTGTCCGTGGCCTTCTTCCCCAGCCTGTCGGGCTACAAGGACGCCTTCGCCTTCCTCCTGCTGATATTCATTCTGCTGTTCCGCCCCACGGGGCTTCTTGGCGAGAGACTGGAGGATAAGATATGAACTCGGTAGGAAAGGGGGCTAGCCCCTCGGTAGGAAAAGGGCTGAGCCCCAAGGACTCAATGAACCCTTACCGCGGCCTGAGGAACCTCATCCTGACCGTCGCGGCCCTGGCCCTCTTCGCGTGTTTTCTGAGCGCTGCCCCATCCTTTATGAACGGCTATTGGCAGAGGATCCTTAATCTGATCGCTATCAACGCGATTTTGGCCCTGAGCCTGAACCTGATTTACGGCATCACCGGGATGTTCTCCCTGGGGCACGCGGGCTTCATGGCCATCGGGGCCTACGTCTCCGCGCTTTTGATCCTTCCTCCGGCCCAGAAGGAGGCCATGTGGATACTGGAGCCCATCGCCCCGTGGCTCCTGAACCTCAACGCGCCCTTCGTGGTGTCGCTGGTGGCGGCGGGCCTGGTGGCAGCGCTGTTCGGCTGGCTGGTGGCTTTGCCGGTGTTGCGGCTGGGCGGCGACTATCTGGGCATCGCGACGCTGGGCTTCGCTGAGATCATCCGTATCCTCATCACGAACCTCGCCCCGCTCACCAACGGCTCCCTGGGCCTGAAGGGCATCCCCGCCCACACCACGCTCTTCATGAGCTACGGTTGCCTTGGCATCGTCCTGCTCTGCACGGTCTGTATGCTGAGGAGCAACTTCGGCAGCGTGCTGAGGGCCGTTCGGGACGACGAGGTGGCAGCCCGCATGATGGGCATCAACACCTTCCGCACCCGCGTGCTGGCCTTCACGCTGGGCTGCTTTGGCGGCGGGCTGGGCGGCGCGCTGATGGGCAACCTCATCACCACCATCGACCCCCGTATGTTCATGATCACCCAGACCTACAACATCCTGATGATCATCGTCGTGGGGGGGCTGGGCTCCATCACGGGTTCGCTCATCGGCTCCGTGCTGGTGACAACGATGCTGGAGTGGCTGCGCTTCGTGGAGAACCCCATCACCCTCGGCTCCCTGCACATCCCCGGCATCCCGGGAATGCGAATGGTCATCTTCTCCCTGCTGCTCATCGTCGTGATCATCTTCCGGCGGGAGGGCATCATGGGGATGCGGGAGTTCTCCTGGGACTGGTTCTTCCCCCGGGCAAAGAAAAAAGCTGGTGAAAAGATTGCGGAAACGGAGGTGGAGTTCGATTCCGTCCTGGAGCTGCGGGATGTGTGTCTGCGCTTCGGCGGGCTCTCCGCCGTGGACAAGCTCTCCATGACCATCAAAGAGGGGGAGATCGTGGGGCTCATCGGGCCCAACGGCGCGGGGAAGACCTCGGTGTTCAACGTTATCAGCGGCTTTTACAAGCCCACGTCGGGAGAGGCCCGCTTTTTGGGCAAGGCCCTTAACGGACTGAGCCCGGAGGCGGTCTGCCGCGCGGGGATGAGCCGCACCTTCCAGAACATCCGCCTCTTTGGGACGGAAACCGTGCTGCAGAACGTCATGGTGGCGCAGTGGGTGAGGCAGAGGACGCCGTGGTGGATGACTCTCCTGCCCTTCCTCTTCTCCGACGTGATCCGGGAGGACTCCGCCGCCCGGACGCGGGCCATGGTGCTTTTGGAGCAGCTGGGGCTGGACGGACTGGCGGAGGAAAAGGCGTCGTCCCTGCCCTACGGGGCCCAGAGGCGGCTGGAGATCGCCCGGGCGCTGGCCACGGGGCCGAAACTGCTGCTGCTGGACGAGCCCGCCGCGGGCATGAACCCCCAGGAGTCCGCCGAGCTGATGCAGTTTATCCGCCGCCTGAGAGACGAGTTCCATCTCACCATCCTGCTGATCGAGCACGACATGAAGGTCGTGATGAACGTGTGCGACACGATACACGT
>JAEEGY010000214.1 GCA_016280565.1 Fretibacterium sp. | reverse complement strand
CCCCGGCCAAAACCCCGGAGAATTCTCCCAGGGTGACAATGGGGCCTGGCTCCGGGATTACACGCGCCGTCGACGGCCCCTCACCCTCTCCCGATGACAGTGAGCGCCCCAGGAAAATACCGCCCCCGAAGCCAGCCCCGAACATCACCAATCCTACAATAACAAAGATAATGATCCGTTTCATCCGCTCAACCTCTCTCAGCGTTTGGGATATTCGGAAAGAAACACAATTTCGACCCGACGGTTCAACGCCTGATGCTCAGGAGAATCATTGGGCACAATCGGCTGGTTTGAGCCCAATCCAACGGCCTGCAGCTTCAGCGGATCAAAACCTCCCGCCGTCTCCATGTATGACGCCACCACGGCTGCCCTCATGGAAGAAAGTCCCCAATTATCCCGGTAGATGCCTCCGCGCAGAGGGGTGGAGTCCGTATGGCCTTCCACTGCAGCTGCGGGGACCTTGTCGCGCACCAGCGTAGATATCTTATAGAGAGCGCGTTGTCCCTCCGGCCGTATCTCTACGCTGCCGGAGGTGAAAAGGAACTGATCGGCAATGGAGACTGCGACACCCCTCTGGTTGACCGTAACATGAATGTATTTATCCAGCCCCTCCGCCCGGAGATAACTGTTGAGCGTATAGGCGACGTGACGCGTGTCCATCTCTATCCTTTTTGACTTTCCGGCGTCCTTTCCCACCTCGCCGCTCTGGGTATCATTGCTCGCCTCTTCCAGGGTCTTGCCCCCGCGCAACACTCCCAACGAGCCCTTCAGGGACAGCAAGGCCTTCTGGAACTTCTGCGAATCGACGGAGGACATGGCGAACAGCAGGATAAAGAAGCAGAGGATCAGCGTGACCATGTCCCCATAAGTTCCCATATAGAAGGGAGCGCTCAGGCCGGGCTCCTCTGGCTTCTTCTGCCGGGCCATGATTACTCGCCGCCTCCCTCCTCCTGCTCAAAAGCCGTCCTCATCTTCGGAGGCAGATAGACCTTGAGCTTCTCCTCAACGATGCGGGGGTTCTCGCCGGCCTGGATGGCCAGGATCCCCTCCACCATCAGTTCCATCGACTTGACTTCCTGGGCGGAACGAGCCGCAAGTTTTTTTCCGGTCGGGATGGCGAACATGTTGGCCAACATGGAGCCATACATCGTCGTGATAAGTGCGACGGCCATACCAGGCCCCAGGGCGCTGACGTCCTGCAGGTTCCCCAACATGGCGATAAGGCCGATCAGTGTCCCGATCATTCCGAAAGAGGGCCCGAACTCGGCCAGCGTATCAAACACGGACTTGTTGGCGGAATGCCGGTCCTCGAAGACCCCGATCTCCGTATCAAGGATAGCGCGCACCAGCTCCGGGTCCGTGCCATCAACCACAAGCTGTATGGCTTTCTTCAGGAAATCGTTGTCCAGTTCGGCGACATCACCCTCAAGAGACAACAATCCCTCACGTCGGGCCTTCTCCGCAAAGCTGACGAGCATCTGCACCATTGCGACAAGGTTAGGCTCCTTGAACAGGAACACGCTTCTGAGACTACCCCCCACGGTCTTCAAGCGCTCACCAGGATTGGAGATAATCGTAGCCCCCATTGCGCCCCCAAACGTAATCATCATAGAGGGGACGTCAATGTATGCGGCAAAATTACCCCCCGACGCCATGGAGGCAAGGACCAATATCCACGTTGCAAGAAACCCAATAAGGCTTGTTAAATCCAAAACCTATTCACCCCTAGCCCGCAGGTCCGCCCCTGAGGGCAGATTTAAAGCTCATCTGGTTCCCTGGACTCGCCGACAGAGCTCGACACAATACAGGCATACCCCGCGCTTCTCCTGAATTCTACCACTTTATCATATACCTCCTGCATTTCCTCCCGCACGAGGTAACGATGACCATTCAGAAGGCGCACCACAGTATCCGGCGTCGTATCGATCGTCTCAATCATATCAGAGTTCAGAAGAAAAAGCTCACCGTTCAGACGATGCACCTTAATCATTATTATAACGCCTCCCCCAATACCCCACAATGAGACCACTCAAAAAAACGGCCCCGCCTGATCTGCATACGAAAATTATACCTCATTTTAAAAAGCAAGGCCCTGCTTACTGCAGGGCCTCACAACTCGTCCAGCCCGAGTTAGGCTTTATTTTGGAGCGGAAGACGGGATTTGAACCCGCGACCCCAACCTTGGCAAGGTTGTGCTCTACCCCTGAGCTACTTCCGCATTGTCCGCTTACCTGGTGGCGGGACCCAGAATCGAACTGGGGACACACGGATTTTCAGTCCGTTGCTCTACCATCTGAGCTATCCCGCCCCACCGTCTTATTGAATGGCGGGGCCGACGAGACTCGAACTCGCGACCTTCGGCGTGACAGGCCGACACTCTAACCAACTGAGCTACGACCCCGCGTTTCAATGGTGGGCGAAACAGGGTTCGAACCTGTGACCCCCTGCGTGTAAGGCAGGTGTTCTACCGCTGAACTATCCGCCCTTCAAGCACGCGAAAGAGTATACCTCCCTACCCCCTGTTCTGTCAAGCATGCCTGTGCCAAAAACATGATATTATAAGCAGAGGATTTTAAGCGTCATGAGCGAGGTGTGAAAAATGCAAAGGTTAAAAAGCATTATTGGAAGCATCCTCCTGCTCTTTGTTTTTTTGGCAGGAAGCGCGGAGCTCTCATGGGCTGACGGCAATGTCCTGCTCGTGCCGCTGACGGGGACTGTGGGGGTACAAATGGAGGAGTTCGTCCAACAGACCCTCGGCACGGCGGAGAAGGAGAGCTACTCCCTCGTGGTGCTTCAGCTTGACACCCCGGGAGGGCTGGTGGAGGCCATGCGTGGAATCGTCCAGGCCATCCTCGCCTCGCGTGTCCCGGTGGCCGTGTGGGTCCCGCCAGGCGGTCGGGCGGCCTCGGCAGGGGCCTTTATTGTGCAGGCTGCCCATGTTGCTGCGATGGCGCCGGGCACAAACATCGGTGCGGCGCACCCCGTGGTGGCTTCGGGCGAGGACATTGAGGACGGCGAGATGAGCCGCAAGGTCATGAATGACCTCAGGGCCCAGATGCGTTCTGTGGTCCAGCTCCGGGGACGGAACCAGGAAGCGGCGGAGCAAATGATCGAGGAGAGCCTTTCCCTGACCGCTCAGGAGGCTCTTGAGAATGGGGCTATCGACCTTATCGCCGAAAGCCTGCCCTCGCTCCTGGCGGCTGTCTCCGGCCGCACGGTCAAGCTGGAATCTCAGACGGTGAAGATCGATCTTCCAGCGGGAGTGCAGGTCGAGAGGGCGGAGATGTCCTTGCGTGAGCATCTGATACAGTTCGTATCGAGCCCTGACATCGCTTACCTGCTCCTCTCCGGAGGACTGATGGCGATCTTCTTCGAGGTCATCACGCCAGGAGGCTTCATCCTGGGAACGGCCGGTGGCCTGATGCTCCTTCTGGGGGCCATTGGCCTGAAGATGCTGCCCTTCAGCTGGGCAGGGGTGGCGTTGCTGAGCGCGGGGCTGCTGGTCATGGCACTGGATCTCTTTGTGGGCAGTTCAGGTCTTCTTACCCTGCTGGGTCTTCCCGTCTTCTGCCTGGGCGGGGTCTTCCTGTTCCAGGCGCCGGGCGGGGAACTGTTGCGCCTGTCCTTTTCCGCCATTGCGGGGACAGCGCTGGGTCTGGGGAT
>JAEEGY010000213.1 GCA_016280565.1 Fretibacterium sp. | reverse complement strand
GGGCGATCTGAAGCCGCTTCCAGCAGTTCCCGGCAGGCGGTTTGACGCCTCTTGAAATCATGTCATTCATGATATCCAGTGGAAGCTCCCCATGCGCGTATCGTTCAAAAATTTCATGCACGATCTTCGCCTCTTCGGGCTCGACCAGAAAAAGCTCGTCCTTCGTGTGATAAAATCCATAAAGGGGAACTTTGACCTCTTTGCCTTCTTCGAAACGCTTTCGGATGCCCCACTTCACATTTTCAGAGATGCTCCGGCTCTCCTCCTGTGCGAAGGATGCCATGATGGTCAGCAGCATTTCAGATGCCGCGTCCCCGGTATCGATCCCTTCCTTCTCAAAGTAGAGCTGGACTCCATAACCTTGCAGTTTCCTCACGTAGCTGATGCAGTCCAGAGTGTTGCGGGCAAAACGGCTGATGCTCTTGGTTAAGATGTAGTCGATTTTTCCCGCCTCGCAGTCCTCTATCATTTCTCGGAACTTGGTCCTGCCCTTTACCGAAGTCCCGCTCAGGTTTTCATCGGCGTAAATGCTTACCAGCTCCCAATCCTTATGAAGCGTAAGACGGTCACGAAACGACTTCATTTGATTTTCCAGGCTTTCCAACTGGGCATCTTTATCAGTGCTCACACGGCAGTACGCGGCGACCCGCTTTTTGACTAAAGCAGTCTGCTGTTCTATCTTTTTCACATTTCTTTCTGTCAACACGCTGTGTCCCTCCTTCCAGAAACTCTCTGTCTTCTTCACTGCAGCGTTTGTAATTGATGAGGATTCCCCTCTCCACAATCTTCTGTACCCTGTCAAAAAGCTCCGGAGAAACGATCGCCTCATGATGCCCTTTGATGTAAAACCTGTCCCGGTATCCTCTGTTCTGGACCGGCTTACCTGGAACAAGGCATACCGTGCCATGGGAATAGTAATCGCCCTTGTATACCGGGTTCGTAAGCATATGCTTCAGCCGTTTCTGTTTCCACTCATATTCTCCGTGTTCCATCTCCCTCAGTGCCTTCAGTATCTCCGAGTAGCTTTTTCCCTGACCCGCCATTTGAAAGGCCTTTCTTACTTTGAGCGCTTCCTCTTCGTTGATCTCCCAGCGGTTGCCTCCCGCATTGCGGTAACCGAAGGATATCCTGCCGTACGGCCTGCCCTCAAGGGCGTATTGTTCATGACTGCGAATGGAATGTTGGCTGATGCTGTGGCTTTCTTCCTGTGCAATTGCTGAAAAGATATTCAGAACAAGATCGCACGTCGTGTCCTGTGAGTTCAGTTTTTCCTCCTCAAACAGGATATTGACGCCAAGCGTCCGCAGCTCCCGTATCATATTCGCACAGTCTGACATGTTGCGGGCGAACCGTGAAATGGATTTGGTGAGGATCAGGTCGATCCTGCCGGCTCTGCAGTCTTCCAGGAGTTTTTTTAACCCGGGCCGTCCATCCACGTACAACCCGCTCCTGCCCTTGTCTCCATAGATGCCCACAAGCTCCATGTCGGGGTTGGACTGGATCCGATCCATGAAATAGCTCTCCTGCATTTCGTAAGAGCCTTCCTGCGCCTCCTTGTCTGTGCTGACGCGGCAGTAGGCCGCTGTTTTTAATTTTCCCATAATGCTCCTCCAATCCGAATGATGACACATCCGAGCTTAATTGTGTAAAATATAGGATAAAATAATAACCCCAGGGGTGGCGAAGCAGGCCCGGAAGAGGTATCATAATTACAGTACGGTACAGCAATGGAGGCGGAAGCGATGAACGTTATGGTAATCGGAGGGGGCGGGCGAGAGCACGCGATCTTGAGTTGTCTGGCGCGGAGCCCCAGGATCAAAAAACTTTACGCACTGCCGGGCAACGGCGGCATTGCAGGTATCGCTGAGTGCGTGCCTGTCTCCGCGGAGGACCTGGACGGGATGGTGGCTTTCGCCAGGGAACGGGCCATTGATTTTGCCGTGGTGGCACCGGATGACCCGCTGGTGTTGGGTGCGGTGGATCGCCTGGAGGCTCAGGGTGTGCGCTGCTTCGGCCCCAGCGCGGCGGCGGCGGCCGTCGAGGGCAGCAAGATCTATGCAAAAACGCTGATGAAAAAATATAACATCCCCACGGCCCGCTATGAGGTATTTGATAACCTGGATAAGGCGCTGACCTACGCCGCAGTGTCAGAATATCCCCTGGTGGTGAAGGCCGACGGGCTCGCCAAGGGCAAGGGCGTCACCGTGGCGGAGAACTTTGAACAGGCCCGGGACGCGCTCCTCTCCTGTATGAAGGAAAAGACCTTCGGCGCGAGCGGCGATCGTGTGGTCATCGAGGAATGTCTGACCGGCCCGGAGGTCTCCGTCCTGGCCTTCACGGACGGAAAGACGATCGTCCCCATGGTCTCATCGATGGACCACAAACGGGCCTATGACGGCAACGAGGGGCCCAACACCGGGGGCATGGGGGTCATCGCGCCCAACCCACACTACACCCCGGCCATTGCGGAGACGTGCATGAAAACGATCCTTCGTCCCACGGTGGACGCGCTTCAGGCGGAGGGCCGGCCCTTCAAGGGCTGCCTGTATTTCGGCCTGATGCTGACGCCTCAGGGGCCAAAGGTGATCGAATACAACTGTCGCTTTGGCGACCCGGAGGCCCAGGCCGTGCTGCCGCTCCTGGAGTCCGACCTGTTTGAGATCATGCTGGCGGTGCGGGAGGAACGTCTGGCGGAGGCGGACGTGAGATTCTCGTCCGGCGCGGCCTGCTGCGTCGTGTTGGCCTCGAAAGAATACCCAGGTTCGTGTAAAATAGGATTGGAGATCGACCTCGGCGGGGCGGAGGATTTGCCGGACGTGTCCGTCTTCCATGCGGGCACGCGCCGCGAGGCCGATGGCAGGCTGTTGACGGCGGGAGGGCGCGTGTTGGCGGTTACGGCCGTTGCTCCTTCGGCGGAGGAGGCGCGGACACGGGCCTATGAAGCGGTAGAACTCATCCATTTTGATGGGGCGCGCTACAGAAAGGACATTGGGGCTTATGGTACACAGGCTATACGTTGAGAGAAGGCCGGCCTTTGCTCAGGAGGCCACGTCGCTTTGCTCGGAGCTTAAAAACCTGTTGGGGCTTGACGGGCTGGAGCGCGTGCGGATCGTTAACCGTTACGATGTCGAAGGGCTGGACGGCGGAGCGCTGGAGGCGTGCAAGGCGTCGGTGTTCGCAGACCCCTGCACGGATACGCTGTTAGACCAGCTGCCAGGTGATGCGGCGCATATTCTGGCGGTGGAGTACCTGCCCGGGCAGTACGACCAGCGGGCGGACGCGGCGGAGCAGTGTATCAGCCTGCTCACCGGGCAGCGCCCGGTCGTCCGCACGGCGCGGGTGTACCTGTTCTATGGTACGCTTTCTGATGCGGACTTTGCGGCCGTGAAGAAGCACCTCATCAACCCCGTGGAGTGCCGCGAGGCGCAGTCTGGGGAGGCCAAGACGCTGAACATCCCCTGCCCGGAGCCCGGCGATGTCCCCGTGCTGGAAAGATTCCGCGACCGGGACGAGGAAGGCCTCGATTCCCTGTGTGTGGAGCTGGGCCTGGCGATGAGCGTGGACGACCTCCGCTGCTGTCAGGAGCATTTTGAACAGGAGGGACGCGACCCAACGCTGGCGGAGCTTCGCGTGCTGGACACCTACTGGTCGGACCACTGCCGCCACACCACGTTCCTCACAGCTATTGACTCCATTGATTTTGAGGATGAAAAGGTCCGCGCGGCTTATGACCGCTACCTCGCCCTGCGCGAGGAGCTGGGAGAGGTCGGCAGCCCTACCCTGATGGACATGGCGACGATCGGGGCGAAGGCCCTCAAGAAGCGCGGGGAGCTGCCGGATGTCGTGGAGTCGGAGGAAGTCAATGCCTGCACGGTGCGCGTCCCTGTGGACGTGTCCGAGGGAGAGGAAAAAGTGAGAACGGAGCCGTGGCTCCTGCTTTTTAAAAACGAAACGCATAACCACCCCACGGAGATCGAGCCCTTTGGCGGCGCGGCGACCTGTATTGGCGGCGCGATCCGCGACCCGCTCTCCGGCCGGGGCTACGTTTATCAGGCCATGCGCGTGACCGGCGCGGCCGACCCCCGCAAGCCCATTAAAGAGACCCTGCCGGGCAAGCTGCCCCAGCGCGTCATTACGACAAGGGCGGCGGAGGGCTACAGCTCCTACGGCAACCAGATCGGCATTCCCACCGGGCTGGTGGATGAGATATATCACGAGGGTTATGCGGCCAAACGCATGGAGGTTGGCGCGGTGGTCGCAGCCGTGCCGGAGGCGAACGTCAAGCGGGAATGTCCCGAACCGGGCGACCGGGTCCTGCTGCTGGGAGGACGGACAGGGCGCGACGGCTGCGGCGGAGCCACAGGTTCGTCAAGGGCTCACAACGCTCACTCTCTTGAGACGTGCGGTGCAGAGGTCCAGAAGGGCAACGCACCTGAGGAGCGAAAGCTGCAGAGGCTCTTCCGCAACCCGGACTTCTCCCTCAAGGTGAAGCGGTGCAATGACTTCGGCGCGGGCGGCGTCTCCGTGGCTGTGGGTGAGCTGGCGGACGGACTGGATATCGATCTGGATGCTGTGCCGCTGAAGTACGCCGGCCTGAGCGGAACGGAGATCGCCATCAGCGAGTCTCAGGAGCGTATGGCCGTTGTGGTGGCGGAGGCGGACGTGCCGGAGGTCATGCGCCTGGCGGAGGAGGAGGACGTCGCCGCCACGGTCGTGGCCCGGGTGACAAATGACGGGCGGATGCGGATGTCCTGGCGGGGAAAGAATATCGTGGATATCCCCCGGGCCTTTATCCAGAGCAACGGCGCCGAACGGCACACGGCTGTCATGGTGTCCCGGTCGAAGGAGTACGCGCCCGATCTGCCCTCCAACTTCGCGGAGGGGCTGCGCGCCGTCATGACGGACCTCAACGTCTGCTCCAAACGGGGCCTGGACGAGCGGTTTGACTCCACTGTCGGGGCCAACTCCGTGTTGATGCCCTTCGGCGGTCTCCGTCAGCGCACTCCCATTCAGACGATGGCCGCGAAGTTCCCCCTAATGCGAGGGGAGACAAATGCCTGTTCCCTGATGACGTGGGGCTTTGACCCGTTTATTTCCTCGGCCTCGCCCTACGAGGGGGCCTACCTTGCGGTGGTGGAGTCGCTCTGCCGTCTTGCGGCGGCGGGCGCGGACCTGAAGAAGTGCTGGTTGAGCTTCCAGGAGTACTTTGGCAAGCCGGGGAACGACCCGCGGCGCTGGGGACTTCCAGCCGCAGCCCTGCTGGGGGCTCTGGACGCGCAGATGGACTTCGGCGTGGCGGCTATCGGCGGCAAGGACTCCATGAGCGGGTCCTTTGAGGCTCTCGACGTTCCCCCCACGCTGATATCCTTTGGCGTGGGAGTAGCGGACGCGGAGCGCGTCGTCTCGCCGGGGTTCAAGGGGCTCAACTCGCGCGTTGTGCTGCTGCGTCCCCATTATAACGGCGCGCTGCCCGAGGCGAATTCCATGCGCAGCCTGCTGAGCTACATCCAGACGCTGATTGCCAGCAGCGAGGTCCTTTCGGCCGCGACCCCCACGTTCGGCGGGGCGGCGGCGATGCTGTTCAAGATGTGCCTGGGTAAAGGCGTGGGCTTTGACTTCAATGAGAACGTCAAGCGCGCGGACCTCTTTGGAGGGACCCGCGGGGCCTTCATCCTTGAGGTCTTCAACATCACGGAGCTGGATGTGCCAGAGGATGTGGAGCTGATCGACCTGGGCTACACGCGGGAGGACCCCGTAATCTCCCGGCATGGTAACGCGGTGAAGATGAGCGAGCTGGAGGGGCTTTACGAGGGGACCCTTG
>JAEEGY010000212.1 GCA_016280565.1 Fretibacterium sp. | reverse complement strand
CGCCATTTGAGATTTAACTCGGGGGGCCTCAGCGGGCTGACACGCCCGCTTCGACATACCCACAGGGCACAAGCAGCCGACCGGCACAGCGCCGCGCCCCTTTCTGGGCCGCGTAAACTGGCCGTCTGGCCGAAGAAGCTTCCTGGTATGGCGCCGTTTGAGATCTAACGCAAGGGGAGAATACCCTCTGCTCCGCAGATGGGATTGCGTTTCAACATTATAGGACATTAGGGGGTTCATAAGTTGAAAAAGATTTATCTGTACGGTAACTGGAAGATGAACATGACCAAGGCGGAGACCGAGGGGTTCTTCAAGGGATACGCCGCCGCGGTGGAGCCCTTTGCGTCTGACCTGGGCACGGGGCTGGAGGTGGCCGTGTTCCCGGCCTTCACATCCATTTGGGAAGCCGGCTACCGGTCGAAGGATATGAAGAACAAGCCCATCATTGGGGCGCAGAACTGCTATTATGAGCCCAAGGGAGCGTTCACTGGCGAGGTCTCAATCCCCATGCTGAAGGAGCAGGGCGTCACCCATGTTATCCTTGGGCACAGCGAGCGCCGCCACATCTTCGGTGAGTCGGACGAACTGGTGGGGAAGAAGGTCAAGGCCTGCCTCGACGCAGGGCTGACCCCGGTGCTGTGCTACGGCGAGACCCTGGAGGAACGCGAGGGCAACCGGACCTTCGAGGTCATGGAGCGTCAGCTTCGTGCCGCGATGAAGGGCCTGACCCCTGAAGAGATGGGGAAGGTCATCTACGCCTACGAGCCCGTTTGGGCTATCGGGACGGGCAAGACCGCTACGCCGGCCCAGGCTCAGGAGGTCTGTGGCTGGAGCAAGAAGCTCATCGCCGAGGTCGCCGGGAAGGATGTTGCCCCTGTGGTGCTGTACGGCGGCAGCGTGAAAGGCTCCAACGCCAAGGAACTCCTCTCGATGGAGTCCATCGACGGGGCGCTGGTGGGCGGCGCTTCCCTGAAGCCGGAGTCGTTCCTTGAAATTTACGGGGCGTATAAGAATTAAAAATTTATACCTCAAAGGAGGGGTTTATTTATGAAGCGCTTTTTGTTTAGGTTAGGGCTTGTTCTGACGCTGTCGCTGTGCATTTTTTCGGCAGCATGGGCGGCGAACCCTGAGGACGCGCTGAGCGCGAAGCCGAAGGAGTCCGTGTACGGCGTTCTGCGCGTGGAGGATTTGGGTGGCTTCCTGCGCTGGGCTGTGTCCGAGGAGAACCTGAAGACCTTCGCGCCGCTTGCCGAGCTTGACGAGGCCTCGATCCAAATGATCACCTCCGTGCTGGCCGCAATGCCGGTGAAGTCCGCGGCCCTGGTGGTCGGGATGACGAAGGAGGGAATGCCCTTCTTCCAGGCCGCCCTTTCCGGGGCCAAGGCGGAGAACGTCGGGGAGTTCGTGCTGGGTCAGGGCAGCCCCATGGCTCCGATGGTCGAGAGCATGCTCCAGGAAGGCGGGATTTCGTTCGAGATGAAGGACGACCTTCTGCTGCTGGGATTGGGGCCGGACAGTCTCAAGGAGGGACTTGCAGCTCTGGAAGACGAGGGCAAACGTCTTTCCATCAAGCGCCGTTTTGCTGCGAAGGACTTTGCTCTTGTCCATACGGATTTTGACGCCACAGGGACGCTGGCACTGGCTGCGGCAGAAGACGACGAGGCCCGCGCTGAGGCTGAGAAGAAGCTTCAGGACATTAAAAAATATTTCCGTGCGCCCCTTGACGTAGAGTTCGGCTTTGAGAGTTTCGCGGACCGTTTCCTGCTCTCGATGGGGTTAAACCTGAAGGAAGCGATGAACCCGGAGTATCTGAAGGACCTTGAGAAGGCCGAGTCCGTGCCCGGCGGACACATTCGTCTGATGGGAGAGGGCAGCCCGCTGCTTGCCCTGGGGTCGACGCTGAACCTGAAGAGCTTCAAGCGCTACGATGAGCTGAAGGATACCATAGAGGAAGGCCTGGATGCCCTGAAAAGCGTTGGACTGTCGAAGGACGATATTCAAAATCTTGTCAATGGAGCCTTCTCGTTGACCATTGGTGGTGGCTTCTTCCAGTATGAGGGGCTCAATTTCCCGGCCGTTTGCCTCACGCAGAGCGGTCAGGAAAACGCCGCCTCCTCCATCGTGGCCACACTGGGTGGCAAGGAAGATCTGCCTCTTAACCCCGTCCAGGCAGAGGGCTGGGACAAGATGCTCCAGGTGGATTCCTCTGTCAGCCCCGTTCCCTGCCTCCTGGGGGCGCAGGGCGAGACGCTTCTCCTTGGCCTGACCGATGTGGCCTCCCTGGCAGGGACCCCGTCGCCGGCACCCAAGCTTAAGGAGCTGCTGGAGAAGGATGCCCGGGGCGCTCTGTATATGGACTTCGTTGGGCTGCAGTCCTACCTGAAGTCGGCCAGTGATATGATGGCGGCTTTCATGCCTCTTCTTGGAGAGGTGACGGGAGAAGAGTCGCTGCCCCAGATGGGAGAGCTTATCAATGATGTCATGAATGCAAAACTTTCCATCCCCTCTTTCTCGCTCTGGGGTTCGGAGATGGAAACTTGCTTCATGGAGTTCGCCCTTGCCGATGTGCCGGCCGGGGAGGGCCTGTGGGCCAAGCTGGTGAAGGTCGGGCTTGCCCTTCAGGGGATGGGGCAGGGCAGCGAAAAGAAATAAGGGAAGGCTGAGTGACGTCTTCTGAGGCATTTCCTTCACTTGCCTTTAGCTTAGGGATATAAGAGTACACAGGCGCATCCCCCGGTCCTGGGGATCGGGGGATGTTTTTTACACCGCTTTTGCAGGGGTTTCAGAGGCCTTTAGCCCCTGAGCTTGCCGGTTTCAGGGGTGCACCCCCTGAACTTTAATCCGATCGAAGGGGAGTTAAGCTTTGGAGCAGATGCAGGTTTCAGGGCGGCCAGCCCTGAGCTTTAAGTTGAAGGATCATTTTGACAGCCATATTGCCCCGGAAAGCCTTGAAACGCCATCTACGCCGCGGCTTTCGGAGAACGCAATGTGGCTTCTCGATCAGCGCTACTTCGTCCAGAGGTACGACGCCTCGCTGTCCGATGGCAACGGAGGGCTCCGCAAGGAGGCCAGCTTCGAGGAGTTCACGCGCCGCGTTGCTCGCACCATCGCCAGCGCAGAGACCCAGTACCTGAACCCGAACGCGCCGGACTCCCTGACGTGGCTCCAGACCCTTGAGAAAAATATCGCAAACGACATCCTGTGCCGCCGCTTTCTCTTTAACTCCCCCTGCCTCTTCAGCTCTGCGGCTGGCCTGACCGTAAGGCCGGAGTTCGCCGATCTGATCTACAAGAGCGTGGAGAAGATGTCCTTTGCCGACTATGCCCACCTCTACGCCTCCCGGACGAAGAACCAGCAGCTCTTCGCCTGTTTTGTTATCAGCGTGCCCGACAGCATTGAGGGTATCTTCGAGTCCGTGAAGGACGCCAGCATCATCAGCAAGTTTGGTGGCGGCGTGGGCGGAAACTTCGGCCACCTGAGGGAGCGCGGCTCCGCCATCAGCGGAGGAACGGGGGGCAAGGCCTCCGGCCCCGTCTCCTTCATGGAGACCTGGAACACCATGGGGGCCGTTGTCGTTCAGGGGGGCAAGCGCCGGGCCGCCCTCATGGGGATGCTTTTCGATGACCACCCCGACATTCAGGACTTCGTGGACTGCAAGACGGAGGATGGCAAGCTCTCCTATTTCAACGTCTCCGTCGCGATCTCCGACCGGCTTATGCACGCCGCAGAGGAGGACGGACCGTTTGACCTTCACTCCCGCGCGGACGGCAGCGTCGTCTCCACCGTCCGGGCCCGTGAGCTTTTGGACCATATCTCGGAGAGTGCGTGGAAGCGGGGAGACCCTGGCGTATTCTTCATCGACCGGGCGCGGCAGGACAACCTGCTGAAGATGGGCCGGGAGTGGGAAATTGAGTCGACCAACCCCTGCGGGGAGCAGCCGCTGCCAAACTACACCAGCTGCAACCTTGGCTCCATCAACGTCGAGGCCTTCGTGCACGACGGGGTGTTTGACTGGCACGCCTTCCAAAGCCAGGTGTTCCGCTCAATGTACTATCTGGATCTGGTCATCGACGCGTGCAGCTACCCGCTGGAGAAGATAGGGGAGAGGACCCGCAAGATCCGCCCCGTGGGCCTCGGCATCATGGGCCTGGCGGACGCCTCCATCCTTCAGAATATTGTTTATGGCTCGCCGGAGTTCGATGGGTTCTGCAAAGACTTAGGCGGTCTTCTGGCCCGTTCGGCTCTTATGGCCACGGCGCAGATCGTCTCCGATATGACCAAAAAGCCCTTCCCAGAGCACGGCCTTGTGGCGAAGCTCTTCGACACTTTTCGCCGCGAGATAGAGGGCGAGAGACAGCTCTTCAGCCTGGCCCATCATCAGGAAGGGACACTCTTCAGCGACAGCTGGTTTGAACATCTCTCCCAGGAGGAATATGGACAGCTCCTGTCCCACATGAGACAGTCTGAGATTATCCCGCGAACATTGCTCAACACGCTGGAGGAACTTCAAAATCCCACGGATCCGCTGCCCTTTGAGGACGTTAAATTCCTTCTATGGGCTCTGGTCCGCGGGAAACTGCGCAACAGCCGCCGGCTCTCCATCGCTCCCACGGGAAACATAAACATGATTTTAGACGCGACTTCAGGCATTGACACGCCCTTCGCCTCGTACTGGAGCCCGCGCACAACCAGGGTAGAAGGGACGGGGACGGCGCGACGCGCTTACTGGCACAGACTCATCT
>JAEEGY010000211.1 GCA_016280565.1 Fretibacterium sp. | reverse complement strand
GACGCCAAATGTATGGACGTGGGGATAAGCTGTCCGGCGTCAAGAGGGGCGAGGGCGGCGTGGTGTGTTTGTATGACGATCTGACCACACTGAAGGGCAGCGACAAGATAATTCCAGTCCAATACTTATAGGAGCTTTATGCCGCGGCTCCTTCAAATAGCGCAAAGGCCGCCAGCCCTGTGGGACCGGCGGCCTTGTTTTTTCCCTTGCCGTTACTTCTCCGCGAAATTGAAATACTTCTTTGCGTTGCCGTAGCTGACGGCGCGGACGATGTCCTTCAGCGTGTCCAGATCGTTGGGGTAAAGCCCCTCCTCCACCCACTCGCCCAGGATGCGGCACAGAATGCGGCGGAAGAGCTCGTGCCGCGGGTAGCTCAGGAAACTGCGGCTGTCCGTCAGCATCCCCACAAATCCTGCAAGGTACCCCAGGCTGGCCAGGGTCTTCATTTGGTTCGTCATGCCGTCCAGGTGGTCCTCAAACCACCAGGCGGAGCCATGCTGGATCTTGGACACCGGAGCGGCCTCGTCGTTCTGGAAGCAGCCGCAAAGGGTGTCGATGGCCGCGTTGTCGTTGCCGTTCAGGCTGTAGAGGATGGTCCTGGGCAGGTCCCCCGTCCGCTCCAGCTCGCCCAGGAACTGTGCCGTCTGCACGGAGGGGGCGCTGTTGTCCACGCAGTCAAAGCCCGTGTCGGGGCCCAGCCTGTCGAACATCGGGCCGTTGTTGTCGCGGCGGCAGCCATAGTGAAGCTGCATCACCCAGCCCCGCGTCTTGTACTGCCGGGCCACAAAAAGCATGAAAGCCGTCTTGAACTTCGCCGACTCCTCCGGGTTGGGCATCTTCCCGGCCTGACGCGCGGCAAAGATGGCCTCGATCTCCTCCTCAGAGGCGGGAGCGTACATCACATAGTCCAACCCGTGGTCGCTGAGGCTGCAGTTGTGCTTCGCAAAATAGTCCATGCGCTGGATCAGGGCATCCTTCAACGTTTTAAAGGAGGAAATCTTCACGCCGGAGGCCGCCTCCAGTTTTGCAAGGTACTCCGGCCACGTTGCCTTCTCAAGGTTCATCGCCTTGTCGGGCCGCCAGGCGGGAAGGACCGCCGTCTTGAAGCTCTTGTCCGCGGCCAGTTTTTCGTGCCACTCCAGCGAATCGATGGGGTCATCCGTGGTGCAGATGGTCTCCACATTGCTGCGGTTTATCAGGCCCCGCACGCTGAACTCCGGCCCCTTGAGCTTTTCGTTGCAGAGGGTCCAGACCTCCTCCGCCGTCTTTGCGTTCAGCACGCCCTCATAGCCAAAGAAACGGCGCAGCTCCAGGTGGCTCCAATGATAGACCGGGTTGCCCACGGCCCTGCCCAGCACCTCCGCCCACTTCAGGAACTTGTCGTGGGCGCTCGCGCCGCCGGTGATGTACTCCTCCGGCACGCCCGCGCAGCGCATCAACCGCCACTTGTAGTGGTCGCCGCCCAGCCAGACCTGGGTGATGCTGTCGTAGCGCAGGTCCTCCCATATCTCTTTGGGGCTGATGTGGCAGTGATAGTCGATGATGGGGCAGCTCTCGGCCGCGTCGTGGAACAGCGTCCGCGCCGTCTCCGTGTTCAGCAGAAAGTCCTTGTCCATAAAAGGCTTCATCTTTTCTTCTCCTCTCTGTCTTCCTTTATAACGTGGTGCCGGTCTTGAAGATCGCCATGCCCTGAAAACCGTTCTCCTCGTTGCGCGTCCGCTTCCCGCCCGCCACCTCCAGCACGTAGTCAAACAGCGCCTGGGCCCGTTCCGGCAGGGTCCCGCCCTCCACCAGCGTCCCGGCGTCGAAGTCGATCCACTTGCTCTTGTGCGCCGCCAGTGCCGAGTTGCTGGAGATCTTCACCGTGGGCACCGGGCAGCCAAAGGGTGTGCCCCGCCCTGTGGAGAAGAGCACCACCTGAGCGCCCGCCGCGGCCAGCGCAGTGGAGGCCACCAGGTCATTGCCCGGCGCGGAGAGCAGGGTCAGGCCGGGCCGGGTGACGCGCCCGCCGTAGGGCAGCACGTCAACAACGGGGGCCGTGCCGCTCTTCTGCGTACAGCCCAGGGCCTTGTCCTCCAGCGTGGTGATGCCGCCGGCCTTGTTGCCGGGGGAGGGATTCTCGTACACCGGTTGTCCGCAGGACTCAAAATAGGCCTTAAAGTCGTTGATGAGCTTCACGGTCTTCTCAAACACGGCCTCGTCCTCGCAGCGGTCCATGAGAATGGTCTCCGCGCCAAACATCTCCGGCACCTCGGTGAGGATGGTGCTTCCGCCCCGGGCGATGAGCAGGTCGGAGAAGCCGCCGATGGTGGGGTTGGCGGTGATGCCGGAGAGGCCGTCGCTGCCCCCGCACTTCAGACCGACAACGAGTTTCGAGGCATCGCAGGGGACGCGGGCGTCCTTCCTCATGCGAGAGGCCAGCTCCTCAAGGAGGCGGAAGCCCTCCCCCACCTCGTCCTCCACGTCCTGGGAGATGAGGAATCGGACACGCTCGGGGTCATAGCTGCCCATGCGTTTTTTTATTTCCTCGACGCCGCTGTTCTCGCAGCCCAGGCCCAGCACCAGCACACCGCCGGCGTTGGGGTGCGTGGCGAAGTTGGCAAGGACCGTCCGCGTGTTCTCCTGGTCATCCCCCAGCTGGGAGCAGCCGTAGGGGTGTGTGAGGGCCCGCACGTTCTCAACGGAACCGCCCACAAGGGAGTGGGCCTTTTTTGCCAGCGCCTCCGCCACGTCGTTGACACAGCCGACAGTGGGGATGATCCACAACTCGTTGCGGATTCCAGCCCGGCCGTCCGCACGGGGATAGCCGTTGAAGGAGGCCGGGGTCCCCTGGGGGAGCGTGGGGTGCGTGGGGTGGTAGGCGTAGGTCAGGCCGCTGCTGAGGAGCGTTCGCAGGTTGTGGCTGTGAACGTGGCTTCCCCGCGGAATGGCCGCCGTCGCCTCCCCAATGGGGAAACCGTACTTGATGACCTTCTCCCCCGCCGCGATATCCTCCAGCGCGACCTTGTGTCCCATGGCGACGTCCTCCCGCAGCGTCACGGAGAAGTCCGCGCCTGACACCGGGATGGAACTCCCCGCCGTCAGGGGACGCAGCGCCACGGCGACCCTGTCGGAAGGATGGATACGAAGCAATTCATTCATGTGTTCGACCTCCAAGCCCTTTATTGATTTTCACTATAATATCGCTTGCTTTTGCCCTGCGTCAACCTGTCAACAGCCAAAGACCGCCGAAGAACGAGATCAGATGGAAAACAGGGTATAATACATATAGTACACTGTGTCTCCCTACAACCGCAACACGGTGAGGATTTTTACCGGCAGTTTTTTAGGAGGTTGATAAATGATGAAAAGAATGTTCTTGATCCTGAGCCTGCTTCTGTTTGGGAGGTTTGGGGGGTGGGGCCTCCCTGAGCTTCAATTTGTAGGCACGTCCGCGGGAGAGGACCGCACCCCCGGCGACGTGCTGGTGGTCTTCAAGCCCGAGGAGGGGGTGAAGGTGACGGCCGCCTCCGTGACGGAGGGGGATGAGGCGCTCCGCGTGGCGTCCGTCGCGGCGTCCCTGGGCGCGCGCGTGGCGGCCAGCTACGGCTCTCTCTCCGAGGCTGGGGGCGCATCCTTCGTCCGCATCCAGTCAGACACGGAGACCGACGACGAGTTGATCGAAAAGTTCAAAGCGCAGCCCGGCGTGGTGGCCGTCTCGCCCAACTACAAGGTGCATATCGCGGATGCGGGCCCCAACGACCCCGCCTATCTTGACGGCAAGCTCTGGGGCCTGAAGGCCATCCGCGCTCCGGAGATGTGGAACACGACAACGGGCAGCGACAATGTCTATGTGGCGGTGATCGACACGGGTGCCGACTACAACAACCCGGACCTGGCGGATGTCATTGACCGCACGTACAGCCGCAACTTCTGCACATCGGACCCGTCGGCCTGGAAGGACGACAACGGGCACGGCACCCACGTGAGCGGCACCATTGGGGCCAGGGGGAACAACGGCAAGGGAGTCGTGGGCGTCAACTGGAACGTTCGTGTGATTGCCCTGAAGACGATGAGCGCAGACGGCACCGGCTATATCTCCGACATCATCAGCGCAATCAACTATCTGGTCGAACTCCTGAAGGCGGACCCCAGCCTGAACATCGCGGCGGTCAACCTCTCGTTGGCGGCCTATAGCAAACTGGAGCCGACGGCGGCGAACTTAGGGCAGGAGCCCTTCTGGCGGGCGCTCAAGGCGCTGGACCGACTGAACCGGACGGTCATCACTGTGGCGGCGGGCAACGAGGGACTGGAGGTCGGCGTCCCCGCGCCTACCGACGACCCGTCGGGCGAGGGAAGGTACTCGAAGGGGGACTATTGCTTTCCGGCCGCCTTCAAGGGGCTGAATGCCATGATCTCCGTGGCGGCCCTGAGCCAGGATCAGGATGGGAGTCTTGCCCTGGCTAAATTCAGCAATTACAACGCGGACATCGCGGCGCCGGGTGCGGGCATCCTCAGCACGTTCCTCGAGGCCCAGACTTACACAGAGTTCCAGAAAGAAAAGTACAACCCTCAACTGCTCAGCGACGGAACCACGGTGGGCACGGCCAGGGGCACATCCATGGCGGCACCCCACGTGGCCGGGGCGGCGGCGCTTTTGTCCAGCGCGCTCCCCGGCCTGACGGCCTACCAGCTCCGCACAGCCCTGGTGGAGGGAAG
>JAEEGY010000210.1 GCA_016280565.1 Fretibacterium sp. | reverse complement strand
TTCCTATTATAGCTCAGGGTGCAGGGGATAAGATATAATTTGTATTGAAGGAATAAACGTCGTTTTCAGAGGAGACGGGCTTAGCCCCGTAAAGGAGGCTTTTCAGATGGTGATTTTGAAGAAGCGGTGTTTGACGGCGGCCGGGGTGTTGGCGTTCCTGCTTGCGGGCGCGGCATGGGGCGCGGTGGACGACGGGGATTTTCTCAGACTTTGCAGAAGTGGGTCTGTGCAGGAAATCCAAAAGGCATTACAGGAAGGCGCCAACCCAAACGCGAAGGACAGCAACGGCATGACTGCGCTGATGTGGGCCGCCTGGTTCAACAGGGACCCGGAGACTGTCTCCATTCTGCTGGGGGCGGGAGCGGAGACGGCCACAAAGGACGACGAGGGCAATACCGCTCTTGACTATGCCCGGGGGAAGGGCAACACCGCCGCAGTCAAGGCGCTGGAGGCGGCGGCCGGGGTCAGCGCGAAGAGCGGCAGCGGTGAGCCGGCGCCGGTAGATTCTGCCAACGCGAAGGATGACGGCGGCAAGACGGCTCCCGATAATGCGGGGGAGAAGGCAAAGGAGGACGCCGTTCCTGTGCCGGAGACGGCGGCGAGCGGGGACGCAACGGGAGCAGAGGAAAAGAAGCCTGTCTCCCCTGCGGATGTTGCCGCTGTGCCTGAGACGACAGCGAGCGAGGACGCAGCGGGCGCAGGTCCCGTTCAGGAGCTCCCGGCCGCGCCTCAGCCCGAGGCCGGCGCGAAGGATGACGGCGGCAAACCCGCTCCTGACGTTGCGAAGGGCAGCGACAGCGAGGACGCCGTCAAGGAGCTGAAGGAAACAGCGGCAATAGATGCCGCAGCCAGGGACAAGAAGCTGGTCAGCATTTGCAAAAAGGGTTCTGTCCAGGAAATCCAGGCCGCGCTTCAGGATGGGGCCGATCCCAACGCGAGGAACGAGGAGGACAGGACTGCGCTGATGCTGGCCGCCGCGGGAAACAAGGACGCCGAGGTCGTGTCCCTTCTGCTGAAGGCCGGGGCAAAGGTCAACGAGACGCGTAAGGACGGCTGGACGGCGCTGATGGAGGCTGCTGCGTTCAATCGGAACCCGAAAGTCCTCTCCCTTCTGCTGAAAGCCGGAGCGGACACGAAAGCTAAGAATAAGGACGGCAGGACGGCCCTTGCTCTTGCGCGGGCCAAGGGGAACAAGGCCGCCATCAAGGTGCTGGAAGCGGTGAAATAGGGCAGCCGGAGGTAGTTTTGAAATCATCGCGGGGGCCTTGCGAGGCTCCCGCTTCGTTAAATCCTGGAGTTTTTCCACAACGAGGATCACGACGAGGGTAAGGCGGAGGAAACATTAGATTTTTACGAAAGGACTCGTACTCATGAAAAAGAGATTTTTGGTTTTCTGCCTGGCGTTTGTCTGTGTTCTGGGCCTGGCGGCTGAGGGGCTGGCTTTCCGCACGGGTTACCTGCCCTCCCCGGTGGACCTGTCGCACCTTGCCAAAAATCCCCCCAAAACAGTCCGGACGGCAGAGGCTTTGCCGTCCTCCTATGACCTGAGGGACCATATCAGGATGCCTCCGGTCAGAAACCAGGCCCCATTTGGGACCTGCTGGGCGCATGCGACGATGTCCTCGATGGAGACCAACGCGTTGAAGCAGGGGATATTGACCTCCCCGAACCTCTCGGAATTCCACCTCGCCTGGTTCGCTTACGGCGACAAGCGCCCCGGCAAGAGCTTCACGCCCGGTGATTTGAGCGAAGTGTATGGCAATGAGCCCTTTGACCCGATATTAGACCAGGCCGGTCAAGAGTTCATGGTTTTGGCCTTGCTGACGCGCCCCGCCGGCCCCACGGATGAAGTTTACGCCCCGTATCCCACAAGCCTTGATTATGAGCCTTTGCCGGGCGTCCCGGAGGATCCCTCTCTCTATCCGCGGGAATTGAGCATAAAAGATGTGAAATTTGTCGGCGAGCCGGACAGCAGCGCAGAAAACAGGGAGCTGCTCAAGCAGTTAATCCTTGAGAACGGCGCGGCTTCTATCAGCTATTACTCTGACGGTTATCAGGATAAGAGGAGCAAGGACCAAAGCGCCTACTATTTTAACAACAGCAACGTCAATCATAGTGTCCTTGTCGTCGGCTGGGACGACAGCTTTCCGAAGGAAAGGTTTAACCCGGAACAACCCTCGATCAACGGCGCGTGGCTCGTCCGCAACTCATGGGGCGAAAAATGGGGAAAGATGGGCGGCTATTTCTATATGTCTTATGAACAGTATATAGATTCAGCATGTTCCTATGTGGTTGAAAGGGCGGACGGCGCGGTGAACTCCTACGGTTATGACGACCTTGGCTGGTGCGATCAAATTGGCTTCCCCGACGCCGAAGGCCGTCCACTGCCCACGCTCTGGGCCGCAAATGTGTTCAGGGCCCCAAATAACGAACTGTTAAAGCAGGCAGCGTTTTATACCTACGATAATAATACTGACTATGAACTCCGCGTTTACGCCCTGGGGGACGGAGCACCCCAGTCGCCAACAGTGGGAATGCTCCTCACGAGTCAGAGCGGGACCCTGCCCTATTGCGGCTATCATAAAATCGACATAAAGACGGATACGCCGCTCACGGGAGGACATTATTTCTCCGTCGTCGTCAGGATAGATGATCCCAACGGGGCGTGTTTCCCGGTTGAATGCGCAAGGCCTTATCCTTGTTGTTCAGAGGAAACTGTGGTCAATGAAGGCGAGAGTTATCTCTCAGAGGACGGAAAAAAATGGGAAGATAGCTATTTTGATGGGATACCCGGGAATGCTTATAATGTGTGCATCAAGGCGTTCACGGTGGACGGCGGCAGTGGCAGCGGCTACAACGGCGGCCACGGCGGCGACGGCAGCAGCGTCCAGCCCCAGGCCGTGGAGATAACGTCGGAGAAAAAAGAACAGGTCCGTTCGGCCATTGAGGACCTGGACCTGCCAGGCGTCGACCTGTCGTCTGTGGACGTGCTGACGTTCTGCTGGGACACGGTTACCATGGGCTCGACGCGGGACGCCTCGATGCTGGCTGATGAGGAGACGAATGCCGTGTCGGACGACAGGAAGGTCCCGGCCGCAATTCTCCCTGAGATAACCATCTTGAAAACGGGGATATACTGCTTCCTGACAAGCCTGGATATCGCCATCCCGGAGGGGGCTGTGCTGGAGTGGCATTCCTTCCCGCAGACGGACCCGACGGAGGCGGAGTTGGTCTCTGCGCAGCTGGCCGGGGCCGGGGACAGGACGGCGGTGTTCATGAAGGACGGCAGGGTCATCACGACAGTGCCGGCGGACCATGAGGTGGAGGTGGCCGCGTATTTCGAGGAGTACATGACCTACGCGCCGGTCATCGCGGCGGTGACGGCCAGTGGCGGCGGTGAAAATGGCGAGAACGATGAAGACAGCAAAGACGGCAAAGACTCCCCAACACCGACCAGCGACAAGGGCAGCGGGGGCTGCTCGGCCGGGTTTGGCGCGCTGGCGGTGCTGGCTGTGCTCTTCGGCGCGGCGTCCTTCGTCCGGAAGCGGCGCTAAACTCCCTCCGCCGCCGCGGCTATCGCCGTGATGAGGCCGGGGGCAGCGCCGTCTATTCCCGGCCGGGAAGAGGTCCTGGCAAAGATGGAGGAAATAAATTAAGAAAATAAAAGAAGGGAGGGGCGAACCCTCC
>JAEEGY010000209.1 GCA_016280565.1 Fretibacterium sp. | reverse complement strand
TTTTGGCTGTTGACGGCGGCATGACTATGTGTTAATTATATTCAATGTTTTGTGAGTGCGGAGGGAGGTGAACGGGATGAAGAAAGAGGAAGTGCTTGCCAGGCTGAAGGAGATTATCACCGACCGCCTGGACGTGGAGGAGGATCAGATCGTTCCCGAGGCGACGTTTGTTGAGGACCTTGGGGCGGACTCCCTGGACATCGTGGAGCTGATCATGGGGATCGAGGAGGAGTTTGATATCGAGATCCCCGACGAGGACGCTGAGAAGCTGACGTCGGTCGGTGAGGCGATGAACTACACGCTGAGCAAAATCGGGGTCGAGGAATAATGTTTTGGCCCAACCGGGGGGAAGGGAGAGAGTAAAGACCTTCCCCCTTGTTTCAGGATTGCACGTGCGGTCCCCTGTTTTTGCTGGCCGCGCTGGAACATAGATTCAGGAGTGATAGACCTTGACGGAAAAAAGGAGAGTTGTCGTGACCGGCCTGGGCCCCGTGAGCCCCATCGCCCTTGGCCGCGAGGACTATTGGAAAGCCCTGCACGAGGGAAGGAACGGCATTGGTCCCATCACCACGTTTGAGTTGGGGGACTGCCCCGTGACGTTTGGCGCGGAGATCAGGGACTTCGACCCCACCCGCTGGATGGGGGGCAAGGAGGCAAAGCGCTCCGACCGTACCATACAGTTTGCTGTCGCCGCGGCGAAGATGGCCGTGGAGGACTCGAAGCTGGATATCGCTTCCATGGATCCCTATCGCCTCGGCGTATATATCGGAACGGGGCAGGGGGGCATCGACACCACCTTCCAAAATTTCAAGACAATGATGGAAAAGGGCTGCCGGCGCGTGAGCCCGTACTTCATCCCCATGATGATCAGCAATATGTCCACGGCCTACGTGGCTATCGTGCTGGGGGCCAAAGGGCCCAATCTCTGCGTCGTGACGGCCTGCGCCACGTCGCTGCACAGCATGGGCGAGGCGTATCACACCATCGTGCGGGACGACGCGGACGTCATCATCGCCGGGGGGACGGAGGCGGCGCTCCGGGCCATCAGCATCGCGGGCTTCGCCTCCATGAAGGCCCTCTCCACCCGTATGGACTCCCCGGAGACGGCCAGCCGTCCCTTTGACAGGGACCGCGATGGCTTCGTCATGGGCGAGGGCGCGGGGGTCGTCGTGCTGGAGGAACTGAATCACGCCCTGGCAAGGGGCGCACACATCTATGGCGAGTTCGTGGGCTACGGGACTTCCTGCGACGCGGGGCACATCACCGCGCCGGACCCGGAGGCGAAGGGCGCAGCCTTCGCGACGCGCCACGCCATGAAGATGGCGGGCTGGACACCGGAGCAGGTGGACTACATCAACGCCCACGGCACCTCCACGGGCCTGAACGACAAGATGGAATCCCACATGATCAACGAGGTCTTTGGGGACCACGCAAAGGATATCGTGGTGACCTCCACGAAGTCCATGATCGGGCACTGCCTGGGGGCCGCCGGGGGGCTGGAGGTCATCGCGTCGCTGCAGGCCATTGAGGAGAACTACATCCACCCCACCCTCAACTACACGACCCCGGACCCTGAGTGCGGCGAGCTCAATATCTCCACGGGCAGCGGCGTAAACCGGAAGGTCGACCGCCTCCTCGTGAACAGCTTTGGTTTTGGCGGGCACAATGGCGTCCTCGCCTTCCAGCGTTATCAATAGCGCCGTCCTCTCTCCACAGGAGAAGGCGCGCGTTGAGGCCCGCGACCTGGACGCGCTTCAGGATGCACTGGGCTATCATTTCAACGACAGAGGGCTTCTTGAGGAGGCCCTCTGCCATTCTTCCTTTGCCAACGAACACGGGCTGTCCATCAACAACGAGCGGCTGGAGTTCCTGGGGGACTCCGTGCTGGGGTTTGCCGTTGCCCGCGCCCTCTACCAAATGTACCCGGAGGCGCCGGAGGGAGAGCTCACCCGCATGCGCGCGGAGCTCGTCTGCGGGGCCTCGCTGACACGGAAGGCGAAGGACCTGGGCATCCCCGGCCTGCTTCTGCACGGCAATTCCATAAAGGATGGGGCCCTCCCCTCCTCTATATGCGAGGACGCTATGGAGGCCCTGCTGGGGGCTGTCTTCCTGGACGGCGGCGTGTCCGCCGCGGAGCGGGTGATCCACGGCCTGCTCCTCCACGAGGCAGAGGACCGGGCAATTGTCCTCGACCCCAAGTCCCAGCTTCAGATATGGCTGCAGGCCCGAGAGCTTCCCCTGCCCCACTATGAGCTGACCGGCGTCACGGGCCCCTCCCATGCCCCTGTCTTTCAGGTCAGGGTGCGGGCAAACGGCGCCCAGTACACGGCCTCCGGTTCAACACGCAAGGGCGCTGAATCCGCCGCTGCGTCCCTGCTCCTTGAGGCTCTCAGGAAAGAGGAGGCAGAATGAGGAGACGTGAACTTGATCCCATTACCCTGCCCCTCCTTGTCCTCCTTCTCGTTTTTGCCCGCCCCTGTACGGCCTGGTCGGCAGTTTTGTCCGTAACGGTCACTCATCCCTGGCTTGCCCTGATTGCTTCATTTATCGGCGGTTCCAACGTCGAGGTCAGTTCCCTCCAGGAATGGAACGCCGAGGGCGAGCTCGTCCGGCCCACTGCAAAGGCGCTGCGCGCTCTCACTAAAGATGCGCATATCGTTGCCCTGGACTCTGGAGACGCGGCGGACGCAGGCCTGAAGAAGGAAGATTTTTCCAATCTTCGCTGCCTGTATGCCCCCTTCCCCATCACATCCTCCGCCGTGGACGCTTCCCTGTCAGACCCCTCTGTGTTGCCCTTTGTTGCCCAGAGGCTCCTGACGGCTTTCTCCGCCTGGGACCCCTCAAACTATCCCTATTATCAGCGGCGGCTGGCGGAGTTCCAGGCACGGCTTTCAGGTTCCGTCCTTGCCGGACAGCAGGTGCTGCGGGGCATGGCTGTCTGCGATCTCACCGGGACCAGCGGAGCGCTGCTTCAGGCGGCCTGCTGCAAGATCGAGCGCCCGGGGCCGGAGCAGCTGGCGGAGTTGGGAAAGAGCTTTGCTGTGCTTCGAGATTTCCTCAACAAAAAAAGAGAAGAAGGCGTGATAATCGTAGCCGACGGGGGAACGCCTCGTCCCCTCCGGCGTGCACTGGCGGGGCAGGCCGGGGTATTATTCCTCCAGCGTCCTCCCCTGACTCAGGATTATCCCACCTTCCTGCACGAGCAGTATATCTCGCTGTGGCAGACGATAACAGCGAAAAAGCCCGTGCCCGGAGGTGCAAAGCACCGGTAATCAGACTTCATTGCATTAGATCATACTGTAACTATTGACGCTACAATAAAGCCATGATAGAATAGTCTTATTGTAATAATAATACTTACAGAGGTGGGTTTTGTGATGAAGAAGGTTCTTATTGTCAACGCAAGCAAGAGGAGAAAAGGGAACTCGTATGCTTTGGAGAAGCGAGTCATGGAGCAGCTGAAGGGTGTCGCGGAAGCCACGGTTCTGCACATTGGGGAGGATGCCGTGAACGCTTGTCTTGCCTGTGACGCATGTAAGAGGCAGCACACGCCTAACTGTATCCAGAAGGATATCTTTACCACGCTTATACCTGAGATCGACTCCTGTGACGCGATGCTGATTTTGGCCCCTGTGCATTGGGACCAATTCCCGGCACAGCTGAAGGCGTTTCTCGACAGGACCTATGCTTTTATGGACTTCACGCAGAAAGACCTGTCCATAGCAGGCAGAAAGGACAAAAAAGTGGGCGGCTACTTCTTCTGCGGATTTGGGCCTGCCGATGTCTATACAAAGATGGTCGAGACGAACCTAAAGAACTTTGCCACGGCAGGTTTTACGAGTGTCAGAGCGCATGTGGCCGGAGACGTGAATGCCCCGGGAAGTATTATGGAAAAGCCAGACGAACTGAAAGTCGCCGACGAGATGACAAAGTGGCTTTTAGAGTAGCACAAGCAGCGCCGTCGTGGAAATAGTACGCTGTATAATCTTCTGAGGGATTATCGAGGCTGCTGGTTTATTTCCGGCGGCCATTTTGCCGTAAGGGGGATTATAAGGTGCAGATTTCCAGCCGCTTCACGATAGCGGTTCACATCTTTACCTGCATTGATTTCTTTCAGGGCGAGTACGCCATCACGAGCGAATTTCTCGCAGGGAGTATCAACGT
>JAEEGY010000208.1 GCA_016280565.1 Fretibacterium sp. | reverse complement strand
GGTCTGGTACTCACTGATAATGGACTGCTTCTTTTCCTTCTGGATCATTGAACGTAGTCACCTCTGTCGTTATGATCGAAGCTCAGCAGGATGGCATCGTGACCTATGGCCATTCGCCCCCCTGGAACCCCAGCCGCCGGCCCGGCTGTCCGTCCGATCCAGTGGAATGACGGGACCCTGAGCCCGGGGCACCGTGTATCTTAACATTGCGCTCCGTTCCGCGCAAGACTTGTTTTTAATGATCGAGCCCGCGCTTAACAAGTTCGTGGCGTGCAGGCTCGTACCTCTGCCGCACCGCCTTGCGGAACCACTGCACAGCCTTCCACTGGTCCTCTTCGACCCCTTCTCCCCGGGCGTACATCAGGCCCAGCTGGTACTGTGAATCGGCGTCGCCCCTCTCCGCAGAGCTGATAAGCACATCAATCATCTGTGTGTCCCGCCTGCGGCGGAGCGCGATCTCAAAGGAGACCAGGTTGTCATTGTCCCGGGCATACCCGACGGCCATTCGGCCTCCCTCGTCCTGCGCGTTGACGTCGGCCCCCGCCTCCACTAAGGTTGCGATGACCACGGGGTTGTTGTTCATTGCGGCGGCGAACATCAGCGCCGTCATGCCGCGCCCTGTCCGGGCGTTGATATCGGCCCCGGCGTCCAGCAGGATATCGATGATATCCGGGTTTTTGTTGAACGCAGCGGCAAACATCAGGACCGTCATGCCGTTTTCGTCGCGTGCTTCTATGTTTGCCCCCGCACTGAGCAGGAGGGCGATAATCCCAGGGTTCCGGTTTGAACGCGCAGCTACCATCAACGCCGTCATGTTATGCCCGCCCCTGGCGTTGACGCTCATGCCGGCGTCCAACAGGATGGGGATGACCGCGGAGTTAGGGTTCTTCTCAACGGCATACATCAGGCCTGTCATGCTCTCGGCATCACGGGCCTGCACGTTCGCCCCGCTGTTCAGGGCGTCGACGATCTCCTGTGCGGTGCCGGAAGCGCAAAGCTCAAGGAACTCCGCGTCGCTTACCGTCTTCCGTGGATAGGCGAAAGCTCCCCCGGTGGCAAGCAGCGCCAGCAGATAAGAAAATAATACAGTGGAAAGCCGCCTTCTCGTCATTCCCTGCGTCCTCCTAAAACTGGAACAATCTTTGTAGCATTCATTTATAATTATACAATAAGTTTTACGACGTCTAAGCCGGAGGCGGTCAAAATGAGACGGCTGTTTTACAACGGAAGGGTCCTCGCGGAGGAGGGGCCCTTTGCGCGCGGGTATGTGGTGACGGCGGGAAGGACCATCCTAGACGTGGGAGAGGGCGTCTACTCCGGCCAGACGACCGAGCTTACGCACTCCCGAAGGGAGGGCGGCGTTCGGCCGGTCGGCTGTGTCGAAGCAAGGTCCGGGGGGACCTTGCGGAGGCTCGGCCCCACGGGCACACCTGAGACGCTGGACGAGCGCTGCCGCCGCCAGTTTCGCTAACCTGGACGGCAAGCTGTGATGCTGCTACAATGGATCTCAAAATCATTATGTAAATCGGAGGTCTGACAGATGGCGATCAACTTTATGGACCTTTTGGGCTCGGTGGTGCAGGGAGGGATGACCTCACCGTCCTCAGCCAGCAGGGCGCAGAACGCGGCCTCGTCCCTGGGGGCGCTGACCTCGCTTTTGGGCGGGGGCAGTGGTGGCGCGCAGGCGGGGGCAAGCGGCCTTTCCGGGATGCTGGGCAGCCTGATGAGCGGCGGGGCATCTGCTCTGAACCGTGCGGGCTCTGCCGTGGGCGGCAGGGACAACTTAGCGGCCGCGGGGATCGGCGCGCTGGTGGGCGCTCTGTCCGGCAAGAGCGGCAGCGCCTCCATGGGCGGGATCGGCGGCGGATTGATGGGGCTGCTGGGCATGATGGCCTACAAGGCGCTCACGAACAGCAGCAAGGGCCCGGCAGGAGCCGGCGTTGCGGCGGGCGCTGCCCAGGCCCCCCAGATGACCGAACAGCAGCTTGCCGGGGACGCGGAGGTGATCCTCACGGCCATGATCGACGCTGCCAAGGCGGACGGCCAGATCGACAGGGAAGAGCTGGACCGCCTCACCGGCAAGATCAAGGCCACGGGCGCGGGGCAGGAGGGGCTCAACTACCTCATCGCGCAGCTCCAGGCCCCCATGTCGACGGAGAAGATCGTCGCGGCGACCCGGGGCCGTCCCGAGCTGGCCGCGCAGGTCTATTCGGCGTCCCTGATGGCCATTGAGGTGGACACCGACGCGGAGAGGGCCTATCTGGACCAGCTGGCCAGGGCCATGGGGCTGTCCCCGGCCGTCGTCCGCAACATCGAGCAGATCGTGGGGATGGGGGCTTAGGGCATTTTATTGAAACAGTCTGGCAAAAATGATATACTAAATTTAAAAGCGTTATAAATAAATAAAAGGAGGAGTTTGCGTTATGAAGAAGTTTCTGGTTGCTGCAATGGCGCTCGTTCTGAGCGTGGCTCTGTGCTCGGTGGCGATGGCCGCCAAGTTTGAGCTGAAGGTCTCCACCACCCAGACGGAGACCTCCATGATCTACGCCGGGCTCAAGGCGGCGGCGGACGAGATCCTGCTGAAGACGGGCGGCGATGTGAAGGTCTCCATCTATCCGTCGTCCCAGCTGGGCGGCGAGGAGGACATGATCGACCAGGCCATCGCCGGCATCGGCATCGCCGTGCTGACCGACGCGGGCCGTCTGTCCAACTACGTCCGTGACATCGGTATCTTCAACATGGCCTACTTTGTGGACAACTACGACGACGGGCTGAAGGTCATGGCCACGGACACGTTCAAGAAGTGGACGGACGAGCTGGTTGGCCAGGGCATCCGCATCCTGTGCTTCACCTACTACGACGGGGCGCGCTCCTTCATGCAGAACAAGGAGATCAAGACCCCCGCGGAGCTGAAGGGCGTCGTCACCCGCACGCCGGGCGCCGCTCCTTACAACGCCTCCATCAAGGCCATGGGCGCCACGCCGTACAACATCGCCTGGAGCGAGGTCTATAACGCCATCCAGACCAAGATGATCGACGCCTGCGAAGTGCAGTACACCTCCGCCGTGTCCTCCCACCTCTACGAGGTCTGCAAGTTCGTCAGCAAGACGGAGCATATCAACCTCTTCAACACCGTCATCTGCGGCGAGGCGTGGTTCAAGAAGCTGCCGGACGATTACAAGAAGATCGTCCTCGACTCCTTCTACAACAACGGCGTGGCCAACGGCCGTCCCATCGTGGCCGCTCAGGCTGCCATGGAGAAGACCCTCGTCGATAACGGCATGACCATCACGAAGGTGGACAAGGACCTCTTCAAGAACGCCGCCAAGGCCGCCTATGAGGAGCTGGGCTGGACCGCGCTGCGCGAGGCCATCTACAAAGAAGCCGGAATCTGAGGAGCTGTCGCTCCTTAACCCTGTCTGGAGGCCCGGTAAGGCCTCCAGACTCTTATTTTTTTGGACTGGGGGTTTCAGGGGAGGGTAAACGTCCTGCCGGTACAGTTTCCCCCTGAGCTTAAATTCAGATGAAAAAATTCTACGAAAAATTCTGCGCGCTGGAGCAGTGGGTCGCCCTGTTGCTTCTTGCGGGCATTACGGTCTTAGTCTTCATCGCGGCGCTGGCCCGCACCTGCGGCTACCCCATCAACTGGGCCCAGGACGCCGCGCTGGTGATGTTCGCGTGGATGTGTTTTTTGGGCGGCGACATCGCCATCCGCACCACGGGCCTCATTGGCGTGGACCTCTTCGTCAAAATGTTTCCCAGGCCCGTTCAGAAGCTTTTGGATATCCTGTTTAAGGTCCTCATCCTCGTCTTCCTGGCGGTGCTGGTCGTCTATGGCTATCAGTACGTGGTGGGTTACGCCCGGCGCATGATCACCACGCTGAACATCTCCTATGCCTGGGTGACGTCCTGCGTGCCCGCAGGCGCGGCCCTGATGTTCGTCAACACGGCGATCAACCTCATCAAAGCGCTGAAAACTCCTGCAGATAAGTGGGGTGAAGAATAATGGTTACCGCGATCGGTATCTTCCTCGTGCTGCTGTTGCTGGGGATGCCGGTGGCCTTCGCCATCGGGATATCCGGATTCTCGTTCTTCATCATGCAGGAGCTCCCCATGAGTATTCTGGTCCAGAAGTCCATCTCCACCACCCAGAGCTTCACCATGCTGGCCATCCCGCTGTTCATCCTGGCGGGGAACCTGATGAACGCCACGGGCATCACCCGGCGGCTCATGCGGCTGGCGGGGGTGCTGACAGGACACATGTGGGGCAACATCGGGCAGGTCTCCTGCGTGCTTTCCACGCTCATGGGGGGCGTCTCCGGCTCCGCTGTGGCGGACGCCGCCATGGAGACGCGCATCCTGGGCCCGGAGATGACGCGCCTTGGCTACGCCAAGGGCTGGGCTGCGGCCATCAACGGCCTCTCCGGCCTCATCGTGGCGACGATCCCTCCGTCCATGGGGCTCATCATCTATGGCACGGTGGGCGAGGTCTCCATCGGCCGGCTGTTCATGGCGGGCTGGGTCCCCGGTCTGCTGATGATGACGCTCCTGATGATCGCCACGAGCTGGTCGGCACGGCATCTGGGCTACAAGCCAGAGCACGCCCGTCCCGCGTCCCTGGGTGAAATCGGCCGGGAGCTGCTTTCCTCGATATGGGCGCTGCTGTTCCCCATCCTGCTGATCGTGCTGATCCGTTTCGGCATCATGAGCCCGTCAGAGTCCGGGGCCTTCGCCTGTGCCTACGCGCTGTTCGTGGGGACCGTCATCTACCGTGAGCTGACCTGGCCGGTGCTGATACAGACCCTCAAGGACTCCGTGAAGGACATCACGGTCATCACGATCATCCTTTGTTTCTCCGGGGTGTTCGGCTACGGCGTGGTGTACGACGACCTGACCACGGCCATCGCGACGGCGCTGGTGTCCCTCACCAGCAACTCCACGGCGCTGCTGTTCCTGGTGGTGCTGTTCCTGCTGCTGTGCGGCTGCTTCATGGAGACGACGGTCATCGCGCTGATCCTGACGCCCATCCTGCTGCCGGTCATGGAGCGGGTGGGGGTGGACCCGGTGGTGTTCGGCATGATCATGATGACGACGGTGACGTTCGGCGTCATGACGCCGCCGGTGGGCACGGGGCTTTACGCCGTCAGCGACATCATGGGCTGCCCCATCCAGGAGACGGTGCGCTACGGCTGGCCGTTCTATCTGGCGGTCATCTTTGTTGTCGTCTTCATGGTGTTCTTCCCTCAGGCGGTGCTGTGGCTGCCCAACCTGGTTTATGGAGTGGCGATGTGATATAAAACTCGCTGGTTAGAGAAGAGCAGCGGGGAACCGGATAACCGGTTCCCCGCTTTTTGGGTTTAATCTCTACTTGTCCTCGTCGGAGAGGTCCAGGATGCCCTCCTCGACCGCCGCGTCCGGGCCCCCATCGGTGGGCCCGGCCAATTTCTCCGGGGCCTCATCGGCCGGAGTGGCAAGGAAGCCCAAGCCCTTACTGACCTCCGCCATGATCTCCTTGATGATCTCCTCCTGGAGGGAGGGGTTCTCGGTCAGGGTCTTCGCCACGGCGTCCTTGCCCTGTCCCAGGGTCTCCCCCTTGTAGGACAGCCAGGAGCCACGCTTCTGAATGATGTTATAATCGATCCCCATGTCCACCACCGACATCCCCAGCGGGATGCCCTGGCCGTAGATCAGGCTGGTGTGGGCGGAACGGAACGGGGGCGCGAGCTTGTTCTTCACCACCTTGAGGAAGAGCTCATGGCCAATGGTAACGTCGCCCTTATCGATTTTTTTGCCACGTTTTACCTCCAGACGCACGGAGGAGTAGAATTTCAGCGCCCGGCCGCCTGTGGTGGTCTCCGTCGGTCCCTGGCTGTAGCCAGAGGAGATGAGGGCGCGGAGCTGGTTGATGAAGATGACGAGGCAGTTGGTCTTGGAGACAACGGAGGTGAGCCGCCGCAGCCCGTAGGACATCATGCGCGCCTGGAGGCCCAACTGGCTCTCACCGATGGTCCCCTCGATCTCCGCCCGGGGCGTCAGCGCCGCCACCGAGTCCACCACCACGATGTCCACCGCTCCGCTCCGGACCAGGGTATCCAGAACGTAGAGTGCCTGCTCACCGCTGTCCGGCTGAGACACGTAGAGCGCCTCGACGTTCACGCCCAGGGTCGCCGCCAGGTGCGGGTCCAGCGCATGCTCCGCGTCGATGAAGGCCGCAATGCCGCCCGCCTTCTGGGCCTCGGCGATCGCGCACAGGGCGATGGTCGTCTTGCCCGACCCCTCCGGGCCAAAGATCTCCACGATGCGCCCTTTAGGGAACCCCCCGATGCCCAGCGCCACATCCAGGGGCAGAACGCCGCTGGAGATGACCTCGACGTTCGGCTTTATGTTCTCCCCCAGGCGCATGATGGCGCCATCGCCAAATTTGCCCCGGATGTCCTCTATCGCTTCCCCAAGGACTTTTTCGCGGTCCTTAGGGGGAGTTGAAGTGGGGGTGGCACTGCTGCTGCTCTTTCTTGCCAAGGCAGTCACTTCCTTTGCTGAATTTTATTGCTTCTTTGAAGGGATCGCTCCCAGCCGTCCACATCTCGTATTGACCGCAACAGCCCCTCAAGGGCAGCGTCCACCGCCTGACGGCGCACCTCGCCCCGGGAGCCGGTGAAATGGCGGACGAAAGCCGTGCTGTCCCCCCCGCGGAGGGACAACCCGAACCACACCGTCCCCACCGGAACTTCTTCCGTTCCTCCGTCAGGGCCCGCCAGCCCCGTCACGGAAACAGCCACGTCCGCATCAAGGAGCCGCTGTGCCCCCTCCGCCATGGCCAGGGCGCACTCCCGGCTCACCGCGCCGGGCCCGTCCAGGACCGCCTGAGGAACGCTTAAGAGCTTCGCCTTCACCTCGTTGCAGTAAGTGATGACGCCTCCCCTGAATACCTCCGAGCTGCCTGGCATGTCGGTCAGAGCCGCCCCCACCATCCCGGCGGTGCAGGACTCCGCGCAGGCCAGGGTCAGTCCGGCCCTTCGCGCTGCTTCAAAGACTTCCTCTGCCAGCGTCTTTTGAGGCCCTGTGAGTGTTGTCAGGATCTCGACCGCCTCTGTTCCCAGCCCCATCCTTCGCTCATCCTTTCAGCGTTCTGACGAGGGCCGACAGCAGGTCGTTGACCCAGCCCGCGTTGTAGAGGTAAGCGTTCAGCGCCTGGAGGAGGAAGTTCGCCATCAGCCCCCCCACCACGTCGTCCGCCATGATGCCCCAGCCGCCGGGCAGCCGCTCAAACAGGTAGATGGGGAAGGGCTTGAGGATGTCCAGGGCGCGGAACAGGAGAAAACCGCCGAGAAGGAAGGAATGGGGCAAAAACAGCACGGAAAGCCACATCCCCACCACCTCGTCGATGACGACGCAGCCGGGGTCCTCCTTGTTCAGGAAGCGCGCCGCCGCGCCAGAGGCCCACACCCCCACTGCCGCCACGGCGAGGATGGCCCACCACGGAACAGGGAAGGACCAGCTCACGACACAGGCTGCCGCAGAGCCCAGGGTCCCAGGCATGAACGAGAAGAAACCCAGCCCGCCCACCGTCGCGATCCATACGGACAATGGATAGCTTTTAGTCATTGTTCTCCCCCTCCACGAGATCGCCGAACAGGTCCTGCTCCGCGCAGTCCGTCACACGCATGCGGACCTTGTCGCCCGGACGCGGTGTCCCCCCGCTCACACAGGTCAGGCCGTCCACCTCCGGCGCGTCGCGGCAGGTCCGGCCCCAGGCCTCGCCTGACTCCGGGTCCGTCTCCTCGATCAGGACATCCAGCTCCTTCCCGATGAAGAGCTCGCTGCGCTCCTGGGCTATCGCTGCCTGGATCTCCGTCAGACGGGAACAGCGCTCCTCCGCGATCTCGTGGGGCACGGAGCCCGGGAAGGACGCCGCAGGGGTGCCCTCCTCCGGGGAGTAGACGAAAGCCCCCGCATGGTCCAGCTCCGCTTCCTGAAGAAAGTCACAGAGCTCCTCAAAGGCCTCCTCCGTCTCGCCGGGGAAGCCCGTCATGACCGTGGTCCGCAGGGCAAAGAGCGGGTCGCGCTCCCGAATAGCGCGGAAGACGTGCCGGATATGTTCGCCGGCTCCTCCCACCCCGCGGTTCATGCGGGTCAGGATGCCGTCGTTGATATGCTGGATGGGGATATCCAGGTAATGAAGCACCTTCTCCGTCCCCAGCAGGAAGTCCACCAGGTCCTCCGTCACCCGGTCCGGGTGCAGGTAGAGGAGCCTCAGCCACGTCCCCTTCGGCAGGGCCGTGTCCAGCTCGGAGAGAAGCCGCTTGAGCGCCGGTTCGCCGTAGAGGTCCTGCCCGTAGACCGTCAGGTCCTGCCCCACGAGGCAGAGCTCCTTCGCCCCCGCCGCGCAGAGCCCCTGGGCCTCCTCCACGAGCCGTTCCACCGGCGTGCTTTTCAGGCCTCCGCGAATAAGGGGGATAGCGC
>JAEEGY010000207.1 GCA_016280565.1 Fretibacterium sp. | reverse complement strand
TGTCGATCACGACGAGGACGATGATAAGGGCATCCTCCGTCAGCGATGACGTGGGAATGCCAATCATGAGATGCATATCGAAGACGGGAACGAACGATTCCCTCAGATTCATGACACCGCGGATGTACGACGGCGCGTTGGGCACCCTCGTGATGAACGACGGCACCCTCACGATCTCGCGGACGATGTTCACGTCCACGCCGAAGTTCTCCCTTCCAAGCGTGAATACGAGGTTGATATGCTCCTCCCCCAGGGATTCGACGTCGATATCCTTAAGGTCCTGTTGGGGATTGTTGACAACTTCCACGTTTTCAGTTTTAACCTGCTCAGCCAAAATCCGTTCGCCTCCTTACGGAAACTGCACGCTTCCGTTCTTCCGCGCCAGTGGGGCGGGACTTCTCATTTCTCCTATGACTTATTATAGCGCATATTCAGGGATTGAGGAGGGGCTTGCCGCCGGTCCGCTTACCGCCCCGGCAAAACCTCCCCCATCCAGTAATATCCCCACGCCGTGGCCTGCTGCGACAGGACGGGCATGTCCTCCTCGTACCAGACGAGATTGTTGCGCTTCACCATCTTCGTGAGGTTGTAGAGCTCCCTTCTCAGCGCGTTCAGGGGTAGCTCGGACTCCCTGGGCGCTATCTGATACCAGCTCTGCCCCGTCCAGACGTAGATCACCTTGGGGTAATTCCCCTTCCAGGCGACGGGGGTGATGGGGTTATGCAGCACGCCGATGCGGTCCACGCTGGCCTTCCACTTGCCGATGGCCATGAAGCGCGTGTTGTAGGTCCAGTCGGGAATCCACGTCGAAGTCGTCTGCCCTTGAGTGAGGGTCGAGAGGGGCGGGGCAGGCTGCCGGACGGCCATCGTCTCCGCGCCCTGCAGGCTGCGGAGCGACGAGATCTGTGCCGGCTGCATCCACGGGACGATGCCTGCCATGGAGGGGACCACGGACCCCACGATGTAGTTCGTCGGCGTCAGGACAGGGCCGTTGGACGTCCCATAGACCCAAACGCCGTCGGCGTTCTTATGGACGGGATAGCCATCAAAGGTCACATACCAGTCCTTGGGCATATTGTAGGGCTGGTAGACGTAGAACGTCATCCCCGCGTAGGTGGGCTGGTCAACCAGCAGGGGTTCCGCCACATAGACCTTCGCCCCGGCTCCGGCAAGGGGCCACAAAACGAGCACCGCCAGGGTCAGGGCAGATAACCGGCGCAAAGAATGAGACATAATGCTTCCCTCCTTAATAGGCGGGCCAGGACGGGCGCAGCAGGGCGATCTGGCCCATCCAGCCATACCCCCACTTTGCCGCGTATCGGCTCAGAACGGCCGTGTCCTCGCTGCGCCAGGCTGTGCCGCTCTGATTCACCCGGACGGTCAGGTCGTAGAGCTGAGCCCTCAGCACGCTGAGGGGTTGGATCTGCTCCTCTTTCAGCGTGATCTGGTGCCAGCGGCGGCCCGTCCAGACGTAGATCACCCTGGGGTGATCCCCGCGCCACGCCACGGGAGCGGCCGGCCTGGTCAGGACCCCTATGCGGTCCACGCTCTTCTCCCACTTCCCAATGGCGAGGAAGGCGGGGTCCTGTGCCCACAGCGGCAGGGAAGGGGCTGGATAGGGGACGAAGCCGGGCGCAGGTGTTTCCAGCACAGGGGGAAAGGTCCTGAATGTCTCCGCCACAGGCGTCAGCCCCACGAGCGAGGGGACCACGGACCCCACGACATACTCCGTCGCAATGCAGTTAGCGCCGTTCTTTGAGCCGTAGCGCCACACGCCGCCGCTGTCCTTATAGACAAGGTAGCCGTCGTAGGTCGCGTACCACCCTCTGGGCACACCGTGAGGCTGATAGACATAGAACTGCATCCCGCTGTAGAACGGCTGCGAGACCAAAATGGCCTCCCCTGCCAGGCTCTCTGCGGCAAAAGCCAACAAGCCGCCCACGATAAGCAGCGCAGCGCAAATCCCTCTACGCATTGCCCTTATCCTCCTCCGAAGACGGGTTTTGCCGCTGGGCTTCCGGGGTCTTCACCGGCTCCTTCTGCCCCACGGGGGGCAGCGGCACGGAATCCACCTTGTCCTGCGGGACCTGTCCCACGGGGGGCAGATACTCCAGGCTCCGGTTGGGGGGCGTCTCGGGCTGGGCCGGCGGCGGAGTTTCCTCCTTGGGCGCCGGGGGCTCCGGGGCCTTCGCCGGCTGCTGGGGGACCTCTGCGGCCTTCTTTGGAGTCACCTTGCGCGCCGGGGCCTTTTTCGGCGTTTTTTTGGTGGCAGCCGGAGCCACGGCCGCTTTCTTCTGCGGCGCCGGAGAAGGCTGGGACACGACGGCCTGGGGGGCCGGCTGCGGCGGCTGATACACGGGGTCTGCCTTCACCGGGATCACCACCGCCGGCTTGCCTCCCTGCGGGTTGGCAGGCGGGATATAGACAGGGGTCTCCTCGTCTCTGTCGAGGACAACGCTGCCCATCGTCGGGGGAACGTAAACGGCGGGACGCCATGCGTCGCCGTCCTGAGGCAGGGCCCCGGGCTTCGGCGGAATGTAGGTGGGCACTTTTGGCAGTTCCGGGTCCAGCGCCGGACGGGAGGGCCGTGGCCGCGCCTGGGGAGAATCCGGCGGGATGACGGTCACGCCCCGCCCTGATGTCCCCATGACGTTGTCCGTGGGCACAGGATAGACCCGCGCGGGGCGTTTGGGGTCCCACAGCGGGTTCTTGTCCCCGCCGTTGGGATAAGCGACCACGCGGGACAACGGCTCGAAGGTGGGGTCGCACTCCACGGCCTTCGAGTAGAAGTACTGCGCCTCATAGAAATGCCCCGTCTTTTCGTGGCACATCCCGTACCAGTACCAGGCGGCGGCGCTACGATGGTTCTGCTGGATCGCCTTTTGCAGCCAGGGCCGGGCCGCAGCGTAGCGCTCCTGCTTCATAAGGGCGACGCCCTGGTCCAGGGCACTGACGGGCGCAGGCTTCGGGGCCGCCTTCACTGTTTTTTTCGGCGCGGGTTTTGCAGGGGCCTTTTTCCTGACGGGCCTCGGCGCTTTCACCTTGCGTACTGATTTTTTGATGGGCGCGGGCTCCGGGGCGTCCGCCGTGGTGTTCCCGTTCGCCAGGGCCTCCCCTGAGAAAAGGAGCGTGGCCAGCGCCAGAACGGCCCAGAACGGACTTTTTTTCGCAACCATCAGAGAATCCCCTTCTTTCTCGACCGCGAGACGGCGGTCTTCTTGATCACCATGTCCTTCAGAGCAATGGGCTCCTTTTTGTTATCCTTAACGACGCGGACGACCGCGTTCTTTTCGTAAACTTTGATGACCTTCACCTGCCCGATGACCTCCGGCAGCACGACCACCGGCTCATCCGGCACAACGGTCACATAGGTGTCGCTGCGCACAACGTCCAGCACGTCGCCCACCCGCACCGCGTCCCCTCCCTGCCCGGCCTGGCTGCCCAGGGAGATGATGTACTCCCGGTGGCGGCGCGTGGACTTGGCGGTGGGGGACAGAATGTATCCCACCGTGGTGAAAGCGGGCGAGAAGGTATCCTGCGCCATGAGGGCGGAACTGGGGTCGTTGCTGTGCATGGCGTTCGTCACCTGGGCCATGGCCTGGTCATACACTTCATCAATGGCATTCTTGAACGCCTGCCAGTGCGACGTGCCGCGGAACTGGTCCCACGTGGGGTGGCTCATCTTCTGTCCCTTGTAGTTCCCCTTGGTCAGGCCAAAGAGGTCCAGCCCGTTCTCAAAGGGGATAGGCAGACCAACCACCGCCATATCCAGCCAGAAGATGTCCTCGTCGGAATCTAAGGTGAAGCGCTTGTCCCGGCCCTCCGTCGTGCGCGTCGCGATCTGCTTCACGTGGGCGGTGTCAAAGACCCGCAGGCGCAGGCGCACCCGCCCCGTCTCCATCGTCCCCAGCACGTGCTTCTCCTTGAGGATGGCGTCGTAAAGCTCCATCTGCACGGCCATGTCGTCCCCCCGCCGCCCGCCGGACAGCCAGCGGTTCATCCCGGCCTCGTCCAGCACCCGCACCTCGATGAGGGGCGAATGCTTGAAGAGGGACTCCAGATAATCCGACATCTTCTGCTCCAGCACGTTGTAGGGGTAGAACTTGCTCTCCCAGACCTCCATCCCCGTCGAGTTCAGCGTGGGGAAGATGACCACGGAGAGGCGGCGCGGCTCGTCCCACACCGGGACGTTGTCCACATACCCCGCCGACGGGTTCGGGGCGGGTGTCTTCCTCTTCACAGCGGGCTTTGGGGCCGTTTTCTTTGGGGGGGTGGGGAGCTTTCGGAAGGAGTCCTCCCTGGGCTCCTTCCCCGCGTAACCGTCCGCCCACGCGGCGGGGACCTCCCCGCCCTGGAACAGGCCAACGCTAAGCGCCAGCGCTGTCAGCAGCAAAGCAGATTTGAATTTTTTAAAGAGAACACCGTGCACGGCACGTCACTCCCGGTCTCAAAATACGGTGATGAGGAACACCGTACTTTATAGTATAATACAAGCGCTCCTGAAAGGGGACAATTTTTTGAGGGGGAATCTTTTATGGAGAGGTTGAACGTCTACAAGTGCGCGAAGTGCGGCAACATCGTCGAAGTTCTGCATGTGGGCGGCGGAGAGCTCGTCTGCTGCGGCGAGCCCATGCGGCTCCTGAAGGAGAACACGACGGACGCAGCACAGGAAAAGCACGTCCCCGTGCGCGAGGGCATCACGGTCAAGGTTGGCAGCGCCGTGCACCCCATGGCAGAGGATCACTACATCGAGTGGATCGAGGTCATTAACGGCGAGCGGGTCTGCCGCTGCTTCCTGAAGCCCGGTTCGGCCCCCCAGGCGGACTTCGACAGCGCAGAGGCGGGCGCCACTGCGCGTGAGTACTGCAACAAACACGGGCTCTGGAAGGCGGATATCTAATCGCCTTTCGGCCAGACAACTCGGCTTACGCGCTCCCGAAGGGAGAGCGGCGTCGAGTTGGTCGGCTGTGTCGTAGGGAAGCGTTGGACGCTGCCCGGAGGCCCCGCTGGCCCCGTTTTCTTCGCAGGAGGGGATGGTTCGAGCCATCCCCTCCTGTTGTGAGATTTTAAAAACCTGGAGAGGGACATGACTTTTTTAACACCTGACTTTAAGCACGAGGACCTGTTGAGGATGGCGCCGGAGGACCTGCCCGCCCTCGCCACAGAGATGCGGGAGCGCATCATTGAGACCGTCAGCGAGAACGGCGGGCACCTGGGATCCTCCCTGGGCGTCGTGGAGCTGACCATCGCCATGCTCCGCCACTTCAACCCCCTTCAGGACCGCATTATCCTTGACGTCGGGCACCAATCCTACCCCTATAAGCTCCTCACTGGACGCGCTGGCCGCTTTCACACCCTCCGGCTGAAGGGCGGGCTCTCCGGCTTCCCACGCCGGAGCGAGAGCCCCTGCGATCACTTCAACACGGGGCACAGCAGCACCTCCATTTCCGCGGCCCTGGGCTATGCCAAGGCACGGGATCTTCTGGACGAAAAACGCCACGTCGTTGCCTTCATCGGGGACGCGGCTCTCATCAACGGGCTGGCCCTGGAGGCCCTGAACTACGTCGAAGAGACGAACACGAAGCTCATCATCATCCTGAATGACAACAAGCACTCCATCAGCAACCGCGTGGGGGGCTTCTCAACGATGCTGGCGCACCTGTCGGCCAACACGTCCTACAACCGGATCAAGGCCGCTATCAAGGAGTGCTGCAAGGTCCTTCCGGCAGGGGAGGCCCTTCAGCGGAGCCTGGAGGGCCTCCGCGACCAGATCAAGAGCCTCGTGAAGCCGGAGAATATGTTTGATGACCTGGGCATCAACTACTGGGGGCCCTTCGACGGGCACGACATCCGCGCCTGCGAGATAATCTTTGAGCTGGCGAAGAACTACGACCGCCCCGTTTTGCTGCACTTCAACACCGTCAAGGGAAAGGGGATGCCCGAGGCCGAGGACAACCCGACGAAATACCACCAGCTCTCTCCGCGCTCCCACGCCGTCCCGCCCGCTGCCCCCAAGCGGACCTGGAGCGAGGCGGCGGCCTCTGCCATGGAGGAGCTGGCAGCGAAGGACCCCCGTATCGTCTGCTTCACGGCGGCGATGGCGACGGGGGTGAAGCTGGACCACTTCCGCTTCCCGGACCGGGTTTTCGACGTGGGTATTGCAGAGAGCCACATGCTCACCATGGCTGCGGGGCTTGCCGCCGGAGGAACACGTCCCTGGGTGTTTATTTACTCGACGTTCCTTCAGCGGGCCATGGATCAGCTCGTTCATGACATCGCGCTGCAAGATCTGCCCGTCGTCCTGATGGTGGACCGGGCGGGACTCGTCGGCTCCGACGGAGAAACGCACCAGGGGCTCCTCGATGTTCCCTGGGCACGGTCCGTTCCCAACCTGGAGGTCTATTCCCCGGCCGACGAACCATCTCTGCGCCAGATGATGGATTACGCCGCGGGGCGGAACGGCCCGACGCTGATACGCTACCCGCGGGGGCCTCTCCCCTCCCCCATATCTGCTCCCGAAAGCGGTTCCCTGCAGGGTATGGTCACCCTTCGGGAGGGGACGGACTGGGCGCTCCTTGGCCATGGGGCTCTGCTCCCCCTGTTGCTTGCGACACGGGAGGCGGCCCAGGCGGAAGGTCTGCCCGCCCCAACGGTGGTGGACATCCGGCGGTTAAAGCCCCTGGACCTCGATGTGCTGGACGCTGTTTTGAAGCAATTCCCGCTTGTTGGCACGGCGGAGGAGAACTACCTGGCCGGGGGTGTGGGGGAGGCTGTCGCCGTGCGCATCGCGGAGACAGGCTGCCGGACCCTGCTCCGCCGCTTTGGCGTCCCCGACGTCTGTGTCCCGCCCGCCACCACGGAGGAGCAGCGGGAGCTCTATGGCCTAACGGTGGAGAACATCCTCAAAACTTTTGCGCCGCTGTTGTGTGAAAAGAAGAATAACGGGTCTGCTGATCCGTCAGCTACAGCCTGAGCAAATAGTGAGGAACCGCAAGAAAAAGACTTCAGGAGGAAAACCCCTGAAGCCTTGATTTTACCTGGTGGGCGATAGAAGAATCGAACTTCTGACCTCTTCCGTGTCAAGGAAGCGTTCTACCTCTGAACTAACC
>JAEEGY010000206.1 GCA_016280565.1 Fretibacterium sp. | reverse complement strand
GCCCAGCATCTTCGCGCCCAGCGGAATCAGGTAGCCGCGGCTGATGTTGTCGACCATGATGTCCAGATCAGAGGCGGCAGTGATGACCGCGGGGTCCTCATGAGGCTGGCCGGCGAAGAGCAGGATGTCCGGACGCTTCTCGCGCACGCGGCGGAAGCCCTCGGTGGTGCCGGGGATGCCCTGATTCACGACGATGACCTTCATCTTGGGGTCATCCGCCAGGCCGACGATCTGGCTCACCGTCGTCTCGGTCTCAGAGGTGAAGTTGTCAGGGTACGTGACGTGCGTGATCATACCGCCCTTGCTGGCGTCACCGTAGCGCTCGATCATCAGCTCCGCGCCGCGCAGGTCGTCCTCGCTCTGCGAGACGGTCCCCGTGACGATGCCGATGTGGAACGCGGGCTCGTCCGCCCCCGAGGCGGACACGAACAGGACACAAACCAACAGCGCCAACACCAAAGACTTGAACTTCACAAAAAACGCCTCCTTCGTCCAAAACTGGACATGATTTTGGGCCAAAGGCCCGCAAATATTATAACAGCCCCTCCTCTCAAATGAGAGAAAGGGCTGTGATCTGCCTTACTTAGCCGCGTCTGCCGAAACCGGGGCGGTTTCCTTCACGTCGGCCGAGGCCGGCTGCGGGAAAAGGGACGGGTCATATATCTCGACCTGTGCCTTCTCGCGCAAACGCCGCTGGAAGTCCGCCGTTCTTTGCTGGAGCTCCTGCTCGCGGATCATGACGCGGATGTCATCGCTCACTTCGTCGTAGGTCCGGACGGACTCCGGCCGGTGTTCTGTCTTCAGTCCAAGCCCAAAGTCCTCGCTGGACAGGGAGAACACCGGGCTGACCTCCCCCACATCCAGGGACGCCAGGGGCAGGAACATCCCCGTGAGGGCTGAGGTGGGCAGGAACACGGGCTCCTTTGTCACGTTAGCGATATCCCCGGACAGGAGCCGGTCATCTGATATAGCCAGCGTCCAATCCCCGCTGGAGACAGGACCCGACGCCGCGGTCAGGCGGCTGCGCAGGGCCTCTGCGTCCTCACTGCTTTTGAAGCTGGCGAAGTCGATCATGAAGCCCTCCGGGGTGCGGTAGAACAGGTCCTTCATCACGTCATAGAACTTGAGGGCCTGGTCCTCGCTGGCCACGACATCTCCGATCTCCGAGCGGTAGAGCTCCTCCGTGGCCATCTGGCGGGCAATGTCCTTCTTATAATCCTCCACCTTGATGCCGGACATCTGGAGGGTCTGGTAGAACGCCTCGCGCGTTGGGAAATACTGATCGGCGTAGGCCTTCATCATCTGCTCCGCCTCGGCGTCCGAGACCTGGATCCCCCGCTCGCTCACCTCGCGCTCCGTCTGAGCCTCAAGGATGTACTGGTCGAGGATGGACTGATAGACCGCGGGCATATCCAGGGAGGCCAGGCTGCGCTGGTCCATTCGCTCCAGAGTGCCGCGCAGGAGCCGCTCCAGCTCCGAGCGCATCAGGACGTGGCCGTTGACCTTCGCCACCTCATAGTCCGCCATGGTGCCGTCCGCGTTGCGCCGGGGCCCGCGGGAGCTCCGTCCTTCGTACATCAAAAACGTCGAGAGCAGGAAGGCCACCACGATAATGATCATGATCCACTTCATCTGCTCCCTCAACTTCTTCATCATCTCAACCAGTCCTTCTATCCTGTAAATATAGCGGGCAACCTTTGGATCGAAGCTCAGTGGGATGCTTTGCCCCTCTGAACCCCCATGGTCCCGAAAATAGATTTTATCATATCCCGGGCCTCTGGAACAGCACCGGGTTACACCCCGGCCAGCGAGCTCCCCGTCTTGAGCTCCACCTCCAGCGGCAGGGAGAGATGCGCCGCCCCCATCATGATCTCCCGGAGGGAGCGTCCCACGTCCTCCGCCCTCTCCGGCGGGCACTCACAGACCAGCGAGTCGTGAACCTGAAGGAACAGGTGAACGCCATCATCCCCCGCAAAGGCGCGGTCAAAGTCCACCATCGCGCGGCGGGCGATGTCCGCGGCCGTCCCCTGGATGGGCGTGTTGACCAGCACGCGGTCCAGTCCTCCCCTGCCCTGGGCCGTCACCCCGTCCAGCGGGCGGATCCTTCCCGCAAGGGTGCGGGTGAAGCCGGCGGCGCGGGCCTGGTCCACAATGCCTTTAAGGAACCGCTGCACGCCGGGCAGCGCGTCAAAGTATCGCTTCACGATCCCCGCGGCCTCGGAGCGGGGCATGTCCAGCCGCTCCGCCAGCCCAAAGGAGCTCATGCCGTAGAGCAGGCCGAAGTTGATCATCTTCGCCACCCGCCGCAGCTCCGGGGTCACGAACTCCGGCTCCAGGTCGAACACCCACGAGGCCGTCTCCCGGTGGATGTCCCGCCCCTTCTGGAACGCTTCCAAAAGCCGCGGCTCCTGGGACAGATGGGCCAGCACGCGCAGCTCGATCTGCGAGTAATCCGCCGCGACGAACACGTCCCCCTCCTTCACAGGGACCAGACCTTCCTTGATGCGGTCCGCCCACTGCCCGAAGGTGGGGATGTTCTGGAGGTTGGGGTCCCGGCTGCTGAGCCGCCCCGTGCCGGTAAGGGCCGCCTCGAACGTCGTGTGGATGATGCCTTCGGGGAAGGCGGCCTGCTGAAGGGGCAAGACAAAGCCGCTGAGCATCTTGGAGAGCTCCCGGTGCTCCAAAATAAGCCCGGGGACCTCCCCGCCCGGCAGGCGGGCCAGGCGTTCCAGAACGGACGCGCTGGTGGAGTAGGCGGTCTTGCCCTTCGTCTTTGTTTCCGGGACGAAGCCTAATTTTTCAAACAGGAGCCCCGCCACCTGCTGGGGGGAGTTCAAATTTATCTCCATACCCGCCCGCGCCGTTATCTCCGCAGCGATGGCGGCGATCCGTGCCTCCAGCTCCCCCTGAAGCGCGGCGAAATGCTCCGGCTCAAGGCGCACGCCCCAGCGCTCCATTCGGTCCAGCACGGGCAGGAGCGGCAGGTCGATCGCCTCCATCACGTCGCGCAGGCCCTCGTGGCAGGCGATCTTGCCGTCCAGCTCATTGTAAAGCGCCACGACGGCGGGGGGCACATCCGGGGCATCGCTCATCACGGGCCCGGCGGCAGCAAAATCCTCCGGCAGCAGGCCGGAGAACTCCTTCGCCGAGGTGTCCGGGTGCAGAAGGTAGTGCGCCGTGCGGAAGTCCCAGATATTCTCGATGTTATCAATTTTCCCCTGCTTCAACAGGGCCCTGGCGTCGGCCGTGAGGAGCCGGGGGCGTGGCTGAAAGTTCCGGTCAGGGGGTGTGACCTCCCCCACGTTAAACCGCGCCGGGCCCATGGCCCCCGCCGGGAGGGAGCCCGCGGCTCCGAGGCGCTTCACCACCTTTGAAAGGCCCAGGCGCGAAGCAAGCTCCAGGGCGGCCGGCAGGTCCGGCTGGAAGCTCAGGCAGGCGTCCAGGTCCACGGGGACGTCGAGCTTCAAGCGGATCAGGTCCCGGCTCTTGAATGCCTCCTCCCGCCCCGCCTCCAGTTTCTTTCGCGCGGCGGGCTTCAGCTCCTCAAGCGCGCTGAAAAGCCCCTCCAACGTTTTATGCTCCGAGATGAGCTGGGCGGCGGTCTTCTGCCCAATGCCCGCGACGCCGGGCACGTTGTCCGCCACATCCCCCAGCAGCGCAAGGTAGTCCGGCACGGAGGAAGGCGGAAAACCATACTCGCTCTCAAACCCCGCGGCGTCATAGGTTGCGGCGGCCGAGACCCCACTTTTAATGGGGCGCAGCATTGTGATGCCGTCCCCCAAAACCTGCTGAAGGTCCTTGTCCGACGAGAGGATCACCGCCTGATACCCCGCCTGCACCGCGCGGAGCGCCAGCGAGCCTATCACGTCGTCGGCCTCCACGCCGGGCTCCACGAGGACGGGATAACCCATCTTGCGAAGCAGTTCCTGAAGAAGGGGCACCTGCTGTTTGAATTCGTCCGGGCTGGGCTTGCGCGTAGCCTTGTACTGCGGCAGGAGCTCGTGACGGAACGTCGGGGCCGGCGCGTCGAACACGGCGACACGGCACAGGGGCAGTACATCCTCCTCCGCGCGTGAAAGCATGTTCATAAAACCCGTGACTGCGTTGGTCGGCGTCCCGTCGGGCGCATTCAGCGGAGGGATGGCGTAGAAGGCCCGGTAGGCCAGGCCGTGTCCGTCGATGATTAAGATTTTATCCATTTTCTCTCCCCCTGTCTTAACGCTCCTATTATACGACACACTATGCCGGGAGCGGCAGGGTGAAAACTTCCGGCCCTTTTCCAATGGAAAATATAGTATAATTAATTTTATAAATGTTCTTATCAAACGGAGGCAGTAACATGAGCGAAAAGAAAGGGACTTTGCAGATTCAACTCGGGGCGGCCTTCCTGCTGATCATTGATGAGCCACACATAGACAAATAGTAAAAGGATTGGCCAGTATAAAATCTCCGCCATAAAAGTCATTGAAAGCATCATATCTGGCCATATTACCATCAAAAATATCAGATAATAACGATTTTTTGTCCAGGCCCACCTCCCTGCCAATCATCCAGGCTGGGATAATTGATACCCCGAATATCCAGACCCTTACCATTAAGTATGCTTCTGGCAAGACTATAATACCTGAGTTCATCAGGATATGTCTCCAATGCCTTGTTAAAATCACCGGGATAAAAAAGCAACAGAACTCCAATAAGGGAAACACCCGTAATTCCCCAAACATCACTAAATTTTTTTTCGTCAAGTTCCAGATGTTTCATGGCAGTTCCCCCTAAAGGTTATTTCTCTCCCACCGCACTATTTCCTGAAGCCTGAACTCAAAATCCCGGCGTTCCCGATGTTTCAGCGTCTGTAAAACAATTCCGGCGAAGAATGAAATGATACCAGCAAGCGCACCAAAGCCACAGGCTATCAGCGTGGGGAAGCGCGCAACCAACCCCGTCGCAAGGTAATCGTTGAAGACAGGGAGGAAAAACGCAGCAGAAACAACGCTCAAAACAAGCGCTATCAGGCTGAAAAATCGGAAGGGCTCATAATCGCAGAAAAGGTGAAAGATCGTTCGCAGCACTTTTATGCCGTCAGGGATCGTCCTGAGTTTTGACGCGCTTCCCTCAGGTCTGTCTCGATAGGGAACGACATGATTGACCAGACTCATGTTCTTATCAATTGCGTGAATGGTCATCTCTGTTTCAATTTCAAACCCCTGAGAGACGACGGGGAAGGATTTAACAAAACGGTAGCTGAACGCGCGGTAGCCGGTCATGATGTCGCGGATATTTGTCTTGAACATGTGATTGATAAGCGTCCTGACCAGGGAATTGCCAAAATTGTGAAAACGTCTCTTGTTCTCCGCAAAATAAGTTGAGGACAGACGGTCCCCAATGACCATATCCGCATTCTCATTGAGGATGAAGTCCGCCATCGCCCTCCCCGCCTCCGGTGGATAGGTGTCATCCCCATCCACCATGAGATAACACTTGGCGTCTATCTCCTGAAACATACGCCGTACGACATTGCCCTTGCCCTGCTGGCGCTCATGCCGCACAACGGCACCCGCCGCCCTGGCTATCTCATCGGTGTGGTCCGTCGAATTGTTGTCGTAGACGTAAATCACTGCCTCCGGGAGAGCGGCCCTCCAGTCTCTCACGACCTTATCTATTGTCGCCTCCTCATTGTAGCAGGGGATCAGGACTGCAATATTATCCATCGTTTCCATCCTTTTAACTTGTACGGCGGGAGAAAATCCTCCCGCCGTTTTTGTTACTCCATTCAATAGAGGCTAACTCAGCGCCTTCGTCAACGCCTCCGCGACCTCCTGGGGCCTGGCCTGCCCCTTCGTCTCCTTCATGACAAGGCCCTGAAGGAACTTCATCTTCTTGCCCTTCGTGTCTTTGCCGGACTTGATCTCCTCAACGACGTCAGGGTTGGCCTGAAGAACAGCCTGTATCGTGCCGGTCAGCGCGTCGCCGCCGACCCCTCCCTCCGTGATGCCCAGGTCCTTCACTGCCTCATCCAGAGCGCAGTTTTTCTCGACCATGTGGTCGAACACTTCCTTGCCCTGGGTCGTGGAGAGCCGCCGGTCATCCACTCGCTTCACCAGCTCCGCCAGCACCTCCGGCCTGATGGGGAAGTCGCCGATGGATATCTGTTTCTCGTTCAGGACGCGAAGAACCTCCGTGCGGACCCAGTTTGCCGCACGAACAGGGGCCGCTCCGGCTGCCACGCACGCCTCGAAATACTCCGCCAGGGCCCGGTCGTCTGTCAGGACGTCGGCCACCTCCTGAGGGACGTTCCAGTCCTTAACGTAGCGGTTCGCCTTCTCATCCGGCATCTCCGGCATCTGGCCGGCCACCTTGTCGATCCACTCCTGGGGGATCATCAGGGGCGGAAGGTCCGGCTCCACGATGAACTTGCGGTAGAACTCCTTGGCGCGGGAGGCCGTGGTCACGCCCTTCGCATCGTTCCAGTGGCGCGTTTCGCGAAGCACCTCGCCGTTCTGGAGCAGTATCTTCTTCTGCCGCTTGATCTCGTACTCGATGGCTTTCTCCAGCGCGTGGAAGGAGTTCATATTCTTCACCTCCACGCGGTTGCCCCACCGGCCGTCGGAGCACTTCAGGGACACGTTGGCGTCAAAGCGCATCATGCCCCGGTCCAGGTCCGCCTCCGAGGCTCCGGCATAGCGCACCCGGCGCTGAAGCGTCATGGCGTACTCCACGGCCTCCTGCGCGGAGGACATATCCGGCTCCGACACGATCTCCGCCAGGGGCATCCCCGAGCGGTTGTAGTCCACAAAGGAGGTCGCCGCCCCCTCCAGTCGTCCGTCGGCAGCACTGTGGCGCAGACTGCCCACGTCCTCCTCCACATGCAGGTGGTTGACGCGGATCTTCTTCAATTTACCCTCGCTGTCGTGGACCTCAATGTAGCCCTCCGCCATGATGGGCAGATCGCTCTGGGTGATCTGGTGGCCCTTGGGCAGGTCCGGGTAGAAGTAGGACTTGCGGTAAAACAGCGATTTCTGCCGCGGCGTGCAGTGCAGCGCCATGCCCGCCAGCATCCCCTTCTGCACCACCGCGATGTTCAGCCGTGGCAAGGAACCGGGGAGCCCCATGCACACGGGGCAGACGTTGGTGTTGGGCGCGGCTTCCGTATTCGTTGAGCAGCCGCAGAATATCTTTGTGGCCGTCTTGAGCCGGATGTGTATCTCAATGCCGATGACCGGCGTAAAGTTCAGTTCTTCAGCCATGATTTAAAGCCCCCCTTTTGTACCCTCAAGGGCACAGGCGATTTTGGGGGAGCCCAGACGCTCCTCCAGAACGAGGCCGGCGTTCAGCAGGTCCGCGTCGCTCCAGCGCGGCCCGATGAGCTGAAGGCCCACCGGCAGACCGCTTTCGGCATAGCCTGTAAAGAACGAAAGCCCCGGCAGCCCCGCCAGGTTCACAGGCAAGGTATAGAGGTCGGCCTCGTACTCCTTCATCTTATCAACGTCCGACTCGCCAATCTTCGGGGCCAGCGTGGGCGAGGCCGGCTGAAGGATGAAGTCCGCCCCCCCAAACGCTTTTGCAAACTCCTGGGCGATGAGCGTGCGGACCTTCGTCGCGGCGACGTAGTACTCGTCGGAGCGGGTGGGCTCCGTCAGGCAGGTCCCGGCGATGATACGCCGCTTGACCTCCGCGCCGAACCCGGCCGTCCGCACCTCCTCGAACATCTCCTTGATGCCCTTCGCGTCCGACACCGTGTAGCCGTAGCGCACACCGTCGTAGCGCTCCAGGTTGGTGTGGGCCTCGGACATCGCCAGGGCGTAGTAGCACGCTACGGCGTACTTCGCGATGACGGGCAGCCCCACCTCGACGATCTCCGCCCCGGCATCCTCAATGACTTTCCGCGTGCGTGTCATGGCGTCTGCAATAGGGGCATCCAGCGTGAATTCCTGGAACTCCTTCACCAGCGCGACCTTCTTGCCCTTCAATCCGTCCTTGCAAGGCGTGAAGTCATAGGTCTTCTCACGGAAGCAGCTGGAGTCCATCGGGTCGTACTGCGAGAGGATGGACATAACCAGGTGCAGGTCCTCCACCGTCCGGGCGAAGGGGCCGATCTGGTCCAGCGAAGAGCCATAGGAGATGAGGCCGTAACGGCTGACCATGCCGTAGGTGGGTTTGAAGCCGTAAACGCCGCAGTAGGCCGCGGGCTGACGGATGGACCCGCCCGTGTCGCTGCCCAGAGCGAAGGGCACGTAAGCAGCCGCCGTCGAGGCGGCGCTCCCGCCGGAGCTTCCCCCAGGCACACAGGTCAAGTCATGAGGGTTGTGAGTGGGGCCAAAAGCGGATTTCTCGCAGGAGCCGCCCATGGCAAACTCATCCATGTTGGCCTTGCCCAGCAGTACGGCCCCGGCCTTCTTCAGCAGTGCCCAGGCCGTCGCGTCATAAGGGGGCCGCCAATCGCCCAAAATCTTGCTGGCCGCCGTGGTGCGGACACCTTGCGTGCAGAGATTATCTTTGAGGATAACGGGGAGCCCCTCAAGGGAGCCGGCGGTCTCGCCTTTGGCCCGCCGTTCATCGGACTCACGGGCCTGCTGACGGCCCTGTTCCGCCGTCTTGGTGATAAGGGCCGCCACGTGGGGCTCACAGGCCTCTGCACGGGCCAGACAGGCGTCAAAAAGCTCAACAGCCGAAAATTTCTTACCTTTTAAACCCTCCGCCGCGGAACGCAGGTTCAGTTCATAGAGCTCCATCGTTATCCCTCCATGATCCTTGGGACTTTAAAATAGTCCGCTTCCACGTGGGCGCTCTCGCTCAGAATGGCGTCCCTGTTCCCAAAGGGCGTAGGAGCATCGTCCCGGAGCGGACAGGCAATGACCTCCGCAAAGCTGAAGGGCTCCACGTCCGTCAGGTCCAGCTCCTTGAAACGGTCCAGCATGTCAAGAAAGTCATTGATGTAGCGCGCCGCACCATTCAGTTCCTCGTCCGTCAGGACAAGGCGGCTTTCCAGCGCGATCTCGCGCACCTCATCGCCGCTTAGTTTCATTGTCGCACATCCTCTCAGAGCCATGATGGGCTTCCCTCAAAAAAGCCCATTTAACGGCTTTTCTCTTTAAAAATTATAGCAGTTTGCCCCCATTTTTTACAATGTACCTGTGGCTTGTGGTGTCGCCCTTTGACGGCGGGGAGGCTTAGGAGTAACATTTCCCATGACGCATTGTCCCCGCACCGCGGGGCCGGGCGCAAAATCGGGAACATCTGAGAGGAGAACACATTGGATAATAAATTGATATTACGGGGAAAGGCGCTGGGACGCGAGGCG
>JAEEGY010000205.1 GCA_016280565.1 Fretibacterium sp. | reverse complement strand
GCGCGTGGTCCCTGTCCCGGCTGAAGCAGAACCAGGAGGCGCTGAACCTCTGGGGCACACTGGCCCTCACCGGCAACGCCTGGGGCGAATCCTCCGTGCGGCGCATCGCCGCGCTGGCGAAGGACAAGGGCATGATGGCCTCCTGCCTGACCGTGCTGGACCGTGTTGCGCGGGAGCGGAAGGGGAACGTCCAGGCCCGGGCCATGCTCTCCCTCGTGGGCCTGCTGGGCAAGGAACAGCAGAAGTACAAGGACGCGCTGGGAAACAAGATCCTGCAGTCCTTCCCCAACACGACCTACGCCTTCAACATCCTGTGGAGTCGCGGCTGGAAGAACCTGGACGCCGGGAACGCGGCAGAGGCCGTGCGGCTGTGGAAACTGGCGGATGCGCCGGGGGTGAGCTCGCAGCGGCGGGCCCGCATCCTCTACTGGCTCTCCCACGCGCAGCGGGCGGCGGGCCGGAAGGCCGAGGCGGACAAGACCCTGGCGCTGCTGAAGCGCAAGTATCCCCTCACCATCTACGGCCTGCTGACGAAGCAGCCTCTTAAGATCGTGGACGGGGACAACCCCGCCCTGGCGCTCCCGCCCTCTGAGCTGGAGCAGTGGGGCTTTATGCAATACGCGCGGCTGAAACTCTCCCGGCCCAAGGCCACGGCAAAGGAACTTTACCGTGCGCTGAAACTGGGACGCTGGCTGGGCCTGGAGGAGACCTACGCCGAGGCCCGCCGCCTGGAGACCTTGATCAGCTCCGGCACGACGCTCTACCGCACGGGGCTTGAGGCCCTTTACCCCCGGCCCTTCAAGGCACAGGTGGAGGCCGCCGCGAAGGACTATAACGTGGAGGACAACTTCGTCTGGGCCATCATGCGGCAGGAGAGCGCTTTCCAGCCCTCCGCGAAGAGCCACGCCGGGGCCAGCGGCCTGATGCAGCTCATGCCCGGCACGGCTAAGGACGAGTCCAAACGCGCGGGGCTCACGACCTACGACATCATGGACGTGAACGACAACATCCGCCTGGGCACTTCGCACCTGAACACCCTCAGCAAGTCCTTCTCGCGGAAGGAGTGGATCATGGCGGCCTACAACGCCGGCGGGGGCAACGCCCGCAAGTGGATGAAGGACGGCGGCGATCGACTGGCGCTGGACCGCTGGATCGAGGCCATCCGCTTTGAGGAAACCTGCGGCTACGTGCAGCGCGTGTCCGCCAACTTAGAGATCTACCGGATGCTCTACGACGAAAAGGGAAAAAAGAAGGCAAGGTGATATGGAAGCGGGTGTGTATAAACTCTACAGCCGCGCCCTGAACCGCCTGGGAGCGGAGGCGTTTTCCCGCGAGCAGAGCCGGGACATTCCCTATCCCCTCTCCCTTCACGCGTTGACGAAGTATTTCTGGCAGACGGGGACAAAACAGGGCTGGCTGCCCGATGTCCCGAAAGAGCCTCTGATGCTGGCCGTTTCGGGCGGGGGGGACTCCGTGGCGCTGCTGTGGCTGTTTCGGCGGCTCTACGCCGGGCCGCTCCTCGTGGCTCATGTGAACCACGGCCTCCGGGGGGCAGCGTCGGATGCGGACGAGGCTTTTGTCAAATCCCTGTCTGAAACCTGGAAGCTGCCCTTTCTCGTGAGCCGGGTGGAGGTCTCCTCTGAGCGGGAGAAGGGGGAGTCGCTGGAGACGGCGGCGCGGCGTATGCGGCATAGGGAACTGATGAGCATGGCGGAGTCCAGCGGAGCCTGGGGCATCGCCACGGGGCACAACCGGGACGACCTGGCGGAGACGGCGCTGTTCAACATCCTGCGCGGTTCGGGCCCTCGCGGCGCTGTGGGCATCCCCGAGCAGCGTGGGCCCTTTCTACGTCCACTGCTGGGGCTGAGGCGCGAGTTTCTGCGGGATCTTCTGCGCGTCAGGGGCCTTTCGTGGCGCGAGGACGAGACGAACAACGACACCGCCTTCACGCGAAACTTCATCCGTCTGGAGCTTCTGCCGCTGATTGAGGAGCGTGTGAACGCCGGCGCGGTGGAACATCTGGCGGATTTCGCGGCGAACCTGGTCCTGTGGCGCGAGGATGAGCACCAGCGGGGGGCGGCCCTGCTGGAGGCGGCGTTTCTGGACGACAACGGCGGAGGGCTGACCCTGGACCGCAAAAAGATAGCAGAACTCTCGCCGCTTGAGCGGGCTCTTGTTATCCGGGCAGCCGGACGGCGGTTGGGGCTTCCTGTTCTGTCCCGCCGTCGGATCGAGGAGCTCTCCGCGCTGATCGTGCGGGAGGGGCCCTTTAACTTCCAGTGGATGAAGTGGGTTAACGTTGTTACACGGCCCGGCGTTATCCGCTGGGGGCATAATCCTTTGAGGAGGACATGTGAAAATGGAGAAGAAATACACGCTTGACGATGTGCTGATCTCCCGCGGGGAGATCGCGAAGAAGACGGTGGAGCTGGCAGCGAAGGTCGCAGCGGACACCCCCGCGGACGCCAGCGGGAAGAAGGAGCTGGTCGTCGTCGGCATCCTGACCGGGGCGGTGTTTTTCCTGACAGACCTGGTGCGGGAGCTGCCGGAGGATATGGATGTGCGGGTGGACTTCATGTCTGTCTCGTCCTACGGCAACAGCACAAAGAGCAGCGGTGTGGTGCGCATCTTCCACGACCTCAAGACGAACATCGAGGGGAAGAATGTGCTGGTGGTGGAGGACATCGTGGACACGGGCCGGACGTTTGCCTACCTCCTTGATTTGCTGCACTCCCGGAATCCGGCCAGCCTCCGGACCTGCGTGCTGCTGGACAAGAGCGAGCGGCGGGAGACGGAGGTGGAGGTGGACTACTGCGGCTTCAACATCCCGGACGCCTTTGTTGTGGGCTATGGGCTGGATTACGCGGGCAAATGGCGCCACCTGAAGGACGTCCGGACGGTCAGGGAGGCGTAAACAGAACTTTCAGATCACTGTAAGTAACGCGGTTATTCTTTGACGCTTATAGCATTGCGCCGAAAGGGCATAAAACAAGCGCCAGCCGAAGGGCTGACGCTTAATTTTATAAAGCAGTTCAATGCTTATCGTTTGGCTGTGGCTTGAACGGGCACCGCTTCCCTATGCACTGATTATTCTTCGCGGAGTGAACGCATACAACTTCGCTCCGCTCCATTTCCACGCCGAAATGCTCCTTCACAAAGTCGATTGCCGACAGGATCGCTAAGTACGAGTCCCTCTTGCAGCAGCGCGGGCCGCCCACCTTGCCGATCTCCCCAAGAGCCTTTGAGGTCATAAGGTTGGACAGCCCCCACGACTCAACCGTGAGCGGCGTCGATTTTGAGATGATGGACACGAACATCCCCGCGCTGATCCCCGCGCCGCAGGCTCCCCAGAACCCGCAGGAACCGCCGGGGACCTGCCTGCCCCGGTCCTGCATTTCCAGAAGGGCCGCGCCAAGGTCTATTTTGCCGCCCGCATTTCGGTATGCTGTCAGCAGGGCCGCTCCGACCATGATGTGATGCTCCGGCCCGTGCATGTGGCAGAAGGATTCCGCCATCATCTTTCGGATGATCTCGATGGGATTTTTTGATTTTTCGCGAAGGCACAGGCCGATAATGATGTCTATGCCCTTTGTGTGGCATTCGTTGCAGACATAATGTCCTTTGGAACATCTTGCCTTGCTCAATTCCTTTTTATGACAAACCGCACATTCCATGAGCTCGTTTTTTTCAAGATACTCAAGGGGCGCAGCGCAGATCAGGCATTCTTCCGCCATAATGAAACCCTCCTGTAATTATTTGCAATCAGGCCCAATGTCTTTCGCGGCTCCGCTTCCCTGCCGGGCCCAGCCGCCGCGGATCTTTGTCTCCAGCTCATCCAGTTTTTTCAAACCGCCCAGAGCGTCCAGGGCCGCCACACAGCAGGCCCCCTCCGCCGCGGCAAAATGGAGGCACCATTCCAGGGAATATCCTCTTTTCATGGCGGTGACAAAGGCCCCAATGGCCGCGTCTCCTGCCCCGGTCCCGGACAGAACTGCCTCCGGGACGAAGCTTCTTTCAAAGATGGCTTGGCCGGCAAAGCCGTCAAACTCCAGGCCGGTCGAAGCCCGAAGCAGGGCGAAGGCCTCCTCATTTGCTGTCCGGCAGTACAGCCCGGCGGCCCCGCATTTAATGAGAGCCAGTTTGCAGCCCATGTCCAACAGGCGCTCCGCCAAGGGCGCTACGTCCTCACGGACGGAGAGGACCTGGGTAACGTCGCCGCCCGCCGCCTTCTCTCGAAGGGTACGACAGCGGGGGCGGTCCAGCATAAAGCAGATCTCCTCCACGCTGGGCATGAAGAAATCCACCCAGGGAAGCGTTCTCCTGAGAATGGCCTCCCAGTCCGCCCGGGCGGGTTCCGAAGACTCGTCCACCGCAGCCATGTCCAGGGAGGTGAGACAGCCCCTTTCCTTCACCCGGCGAAAGATCTCCGCCAGCTCCTTTCCGCCGTCCTGGTACATTTTCTTCATCAGGGGCGGATATCCGAAGTGGAAAAGGAAGGTGTCCTCACAGGCTGCGTAATCGATATCCTCCGCCGAGAAGGTGTCGTTGGCTCCGGGGTTGTGGAGAAACACCCTATCGATGCCGGGAGGGGCCAGGACGACTGTGTAAGAAGTGTCAACTGCGGGGGATATTATCAGTCCTCCGCCTGCGTCATCCCTATCCAGAAAATCCCGGATGATGTGCCCAAAGGGGTCATCGCCCACCTTGCCCATCAGCGTGACCTCCGCGCCCAGGAAGCGCAGGGTCAGGCCCGTGTTCACCACCACGCCGCCGGGGTGAAGGTAAGCCGGCCCCACCTGTATCAGCTTTCCAGGGGTCAGGAAGTCCTCGAGCCTGGTTCCGTTCCCGGCAGCAGGGGCAGTCATAGGCGGCGTGAAGTCAAGGCAGATATGCCCCGCGACGATGATTTTCTCCCTCTTCATCTCAGCCCCTCTTCCCTGTTCTTTGCACCCTTCATGGCTCCGTTCCCAGCTTTCGGCGCAGGGCCACGATGTCTGTGGCCGGGACGCCGATGCGCAGCAGGTACCTTTCAGCGGCTGCGGCGAGGTCGGCCTTTGAGATATCCTTGACGGCGAAGGCCGCAGCGAGGCTTGAACGTATCTCGTTGTGGGCGACGAAGTCATACTCCCTGGTGTGCGGCCTGATGCCGAAATAATTGTAAAACGAGACAAGGTAATCGGCGGTGATCTCCTCAGCGGAAGCGCCCATGAGGGCTTCCAGGATGGCGCAGACGAAGCCGGCCCTGTCCTTACCCATGCTGCAGTGAACGAGGAAGGGCGGCTGGTTATGTGCCATGAAGCGGAGGCCTTTAGCCAGTCTCTGACGGAATACGTCGGATTGATATTTCCAGTTGAGATCAAGGCAGATGATATTCTGAGTGCTGTAATAACTGCTCTGGAAGCCCTTGTAGCCCCTGAGCTTTTTTTCTGTGTCAGCGAGGTTGATAAAGGTTTTTATCCCGGCAGCCCGGGCGGCATTGTCCGCAATGAGGTCCCTGTTGCCCCAGGGATGGACGGGGGAGGAGGAGCGGTAGAGCTTCCCCCGCCCCATGCCCGTCGTGGACACGGCGCGGAAGTTGGCAAACTCCTCGTCCGTCAGATGGGGATAATCTGCCCTGTCCTTGCTTCGCCTTTTTGCGAGGCCTCGGTAAAATTCCCGGCCATAAGAGGTGCTGCGGGAGGAATGGGCCTTTGCCTTTGCCTCTGTCGCGGGGGCAGCGGAGAAACAAAATATTAAGATAAACAGTGAAAGTAAAGAGATTCGGAAAATTTTCATTCTGAGGACCTTTTCATATAAAACTAAAACGAGGCCGGCCGGCTCACAGGGCATTTGATATACAGCCCCGTCCACAGACCGGCCCCAATCGTTTCCGATGGATTACTTCGCGCTCAGCACCGCTGCATTCCGGGCCTCAAGGGCGCGTTCAGCCAACGTGCAGGCCCGCAGAAGCTCCGCAGAGTTGGCTGTGTCAGTCCTCTCCAGGACTGCCAGCGCCCCGTCCAGGGCATTCTCAAGGTCCCGCGGCCCCGGGGTGGGGTCGGAGAACTGAAGGGACTCCGACAGCTTATACAGCGGGGCGAGCTCCTCCCGGGAGATATTTGCTCCCGCCTCCGCGTCCGCCGCAAGGTTCCTGATGCGTGTGGCCCGCGCGGCCAGGTCCAGACGTCCCTGTTTCTGCTCCCGGTGCTCCGCGCTGTCCTGTTTCAGCAGGGCCATGTTGGTCAGCAGCAGCGGGAGCAGGAACACCGCAAGCCCCACCACGTGAAGCAGGAGATATCCGGTGGGGGAGAAGCCCATCTTCGCGTTGACAATGGCAGCTATAATGGTAAAGATGAAATATCCCCCGATCAGGAAGAGCTGCGTGAAATGCCCCGGCACATTGCGGCCCTCGTTGGTCCGGAGCGCGATGCGCGACGCGAAAAGCGTGGACAGCAGCAGGGCAAAGCCCATGAAGCCTAAGGACATCCAGAACGTCGTGCCCCGGGACTCCGGCTCTGCCAGGAACCACACAAGCACCGCCGCCACGGCGACGATGAGGAGCATAAGAAGGAAGAGGTTGAAAACCTGACGTATCTTATCGATGATCTTGCCCATAACGATGACCTCCTTTTATTGTATGGCCTTGCCACAGGTGGGGCAGAAGCGCATTCCGGGGCTCAGCTTTGTGCCGCAGGAGGAGCAGAAGTTCGGCGTGGCGGCAGGGGCCGGCTGAGGCGCGGAAGGCTGTTCCGGCTGAGGCTGCGGCGCGGAGGCTGCAGCTTGTGTGGCTGCCGGTGCCTGAGGCGCTGTCTGAGACGGCGCACCGGGGTTCACGTTGGCATTTGGGTTGATGTACTGTCCCATCTGGGCGGCCATCTGGCCAATGGCCCCGCCCAGGCCCATGCCTGTGCCGAGGCCGACGCCCATCCCCATCATGGACCCGCCCGCAGCGTTGTTCCCCGCAGCGGACTCCAGCACGTCGAAGGATCGCTCCTGCTGATAGGTGTAGCCCTTCAGCTCCATGCGGGCCCGCTCGCTCATGGCGCGCTTGAGGTCGCGGACGCTTTCGTCGTCGTCGGGGACGTTGATGGAGCCAAAGAAGAAGTTGACCGGCTCGATGCCGTATTCCTCAAAGACGGGGCGGATCTCCCCCATGGCCTCGTCCGACATATCCCGGAGGTAGGCGCTGATCTCAAAGATCGTTATCTTCTTGTGGGCGATGTATGAGGCGATCATGTCGCCCATGCGGCTGAGGATGAGCCCCCGGAAGGAGTTCACCAGGTCGTCGCGGGTGACCTGTGCGCGGTTCCCGACTAACTTCACCAGAAACTTCCGGCTCTCGTTGATGCGAAGACCGAACTGCCCGTAGGCGCGGACGGGGAGGGCGATCTTATACTCCGGGTCCCGCAGCAAAATAGGCGTCTGCGTGCCCCACTTCACGTCCAGCACGTTCACCTTGTTGATGAACCAGACGTGGGCCTTGAAGGGGCTCTCGCCGCCGGTGGGCAGATTCAGCAGCCCCCGCAGCAGGGGAATGTTCTCCGTCGAGAGCGAATAACGTCCCGGCCCGAACAGGTCAAGGGCCTGGCCGTCCCGAAAGAGGATCGCCTCCTGGGACTCATTGACAATGAGCTGCGTCCAGTTGCCCAGGGCGTCGCTCTTCTCCGGGTTCTTGTGGTCCACGTAACGCCACGCGAAGATGTTGTTCGTGTCCAGCTCCCGGTCCCATTCCACAATTTGCAGCAAAGCCACGGTCCATCACTCCTTTATTATCTCTTGAACTCTATTGTACTCCACATCGCCGGGCAGCGCCCCCGCCGAGACGACTGCGGCGACGGCTCCGCCGGGCAGATCGAAATTTCTTCCTCTGAGGGGGCCCGGTCCCATGACAGGGCCTTCTCCTCTCAACAGCGCGGCACAGTCTACCTTCCTGATATCCCCAGAAAGCCCCGTGCCCAGGCACTTGAGGCAGCTCTCCTTGAGCGTCCAATACCGAAGGAAGGCCCGATGCCATTCTTCTGTCCCGTTCAATGACAGAGCTCTCAGCGCCTCATACTCCTCCGGCAGGAAGAAGTGCCGGGCGATATTCAGGTCAATACGCCGGTCTGTCTCCACGTCTACGCCGCTGGGTTCCACACCGAGGCTGCATGCCGCCCAGGGGCCGCTGTGGGAGAGGTTGAGATGAAGCCCGGTCCCTCCCTCCCAGTAGGGCTTTCCCTGTTCGTCCCGCGCGATGACGATGTCCCGCAGGCCGCGGCCCGTCCGACCGGCGATGAGCCAGCGGGCCAGAAGCTCCGCCCAAACGGTGCGGTTTTGGTCCGAGGGGAAGCGGTAACGCAGAATGGCCGCCCGCCGCTCCTCAGAGAAAAACGTCAGATAAGGCTCGACAGGAGCCTCCAGGTGTCCGCTGAGGTCCAGAAGGTGGAGCTCAACGCTTCCCGATTTATCTTTCTCACCCTCCATCCCCGCTCACTCCAATGCTGTTCCTTACACTTTTTATATTCTATCATAACCGTGTTGTTCGGCCTGTGGCAGCTGTTTTTCCATTGTAGACGTTGTGGTCCAGCAGCCCCTCGCTGCCGGACACGATCAGGGCACCGGCCACGTCGCCCATGCAGTTGCCCATAGTGCGGACCAGGCAGTAGAACACCATCATGCACAGCATCCCCCCCCGCAAAGATGACCACCATGCCGGCCAAAGACAGGATCGCCGCAAGCCCCGTCGTCAGGCAGAGGGACATGATGGAGCAGAACGTGCCGAGCGGTTCAGAAAAGCCCAACGTTTAGGACTTCTGCCCGAGGGGGAGGACGGCAGGTAATCACTTCACGTCTGCACGTCCATACCGTATCCAATGGCGAAGGAAGAACTGTGGAAATATGGCATCCCTTTTG
>JAEEGY010000204.1 GCA_016280565.1 Fretibacterium sp. | reverse complement strand
GGAGGCAAACCGCTCCGCGAGGAGGAATATCCCCCGGAGGGTCAGCAGCAGCAGCACACGCAGCTTTTCCGGCAGGCCAAGTCGGAACAGGGCCGCGTCCACCCTCTCCGGCCCCATGGCAGCCGCCAGCCGCAGAAGGACGATCATAATCAGGTTCAGACGGAGGAGGACCATTAGGCCCATCCGCGTGCCCTCCCGGGAAAACGGGCCCCACAGGGCTGCGCCGGGGTAGGTCAGGGCCAGAAACAGCGCCATGACGAACCCCGCAGCGTTCAGATGCAGCAGCACACTGAGCAAAAGCCCCACGGGGCCGCAGGGGATGAGAGCAAGGGGAATGATGGCCGCGCACAGAAGAAGATCGGGGTCCCCCACCGCGGACAAGGCGGCCGACAACGCCAGGGCACACAACAGCCGCGCCCGCGGGTCGAAGACGTCCAGCGGCGAGGGCACGCCAGTCAGGGAGAAGTTTGTTTCAAGGTTCATGCCAAAAAGTCCGGAGCGGATTTCTTCAGCCAGGCCGTCATGAAGGCCGTGACGGTCCCCTCAATGAGAGCCAGGGGCACATGGGCCGCAAAGAGGATCTTCGCCGCAGTGAGGAAGTTCCCGTCGGAGAGTCCCAGGAACAGCCCCACGCCCAGCGCCCCCAACAGCACCGCCAGCGCCCCGGCGATGAAGGCCAGCGTTCCCGCGGCAGCACGCCCGCCAGCCTGCCGGATGGGGCCGGCGAACAACAGATAGACAAGGACAGCGGGGACGGCCATGTCCGCCGTGTTTGGCCCCAGGACCAGCAGCCCGCCGAAGTGGAACAAAAGCGCCTGGAGCAGCAGCGCCGTCAAGATGGCGGGGAAGGCAGTCCAGCCCAGCACAAGCCCCACCGGCGCGATGAGGGAAAGGTGCGTGGAGGCAGGGCCAAGCTGGACGTTGACCAGCGAGGCCAGGAAGAACGCCGAGGACAGCAGCGCGGTCCGTGCGGCCTTTTCCGGCTCCAGCTTTCTCAGCCCAGCGAACGTCCCGGCTCCCGCCACAGCCCAACCCACGGCCAGCGCCCCGGGGGACAGCACCCCCTCGCTAATGTGCATAGTCTACGCCTCCTCTGACTCGAAATGGGGGCCGGGGGTTTCAGGGGGTCTTTTCCCCCTGAGTCCAATCAGTGCAAGATTGAACAACAGGCTGACGCCCAGCGCCGCGCGAATCAGGAGCTCAAGCCCCTCCGGCGGGTTATTCGAGTCAGCGGGAGGAACGGAAGCTGCCTCAGGGTTTACGCTGCCGCCGCTCAGCATGGCCTCCGTCACCGCGATCTCCGCCTCCGCCTGGTGGCCCTCCTCGTCCCGCACAACGGTCCGCCACGTCCCCGCCACGTCCGGCACGAAGGCGAAACGTCCCGCCGCGTCCGTCCGGCCTGTCTGGTGGGCGAACTTTTCGTCCGCCGGCGAGAAGACCTTCGCCTCACGGTAGCTCATGGGCTCACCCGTTGAGTAGAAGAACTCCAGCGCCACCGGCGGCTGCTGGGGCTGGCGATACCCCACGCCGTGGGCCAGGGCGCCCCCCGTCAGGAAAAGGCTCAGCCCGGCGAGCGCCAGGCCGAGCGTAAACACAACTTTCATTCCACCTCAAACAGCAGGAAGGAACGAAGGGAACGGCTGTCGTAATCGCCCTCCGCGCCAGGAAGCCCTGCCTGCATGGCCCGTACGCCCCACAGCCCCGGAGCCGTGATCTTGACGTGTGCCACGCCGTTTTCCGCCTCGGTGTAGTAGGCATAGGTGTTCTCGTACAGCGTCACAAAGCCGTCGTACGTTGCCCACACCGGCCCCGTGTAGGGCTGGCCGTTCAGCAGGATCTTCACGTCGAAGTACTCTCCAACCTTCGCGTCCGCAGGGTTCGTCACGGGGATGATCTCCAGCGGGTGGCCCACCACTGTGGCGAAGTTCTTGTCGTCCTTCGAGGCGTTCAGAATGGCCTTGGCGTACTTGTCGTACTTCGTGGCCGAGAGGACCTTCAGCCCCTGGCCTTCCAGCTTCTTCCGCGCGCCGGACTTGCCACCCTCGTTGGTGACGCACCAGGTCTCGCCGTCCTTGGTGGCGATGAGCAGCATCGTCCCGTCCTTCGCGGGCGTCACGGTGAAGTCGATGCACAGGTCCTTCTCGTTGCCGGTGATTTTGGACTCCTTGAACTTTCCGTCCTCAAAAATCCCCGCCTTAACCCGGGACAGGTCCTCAACCTCCTCCGGCACGATGAACTTATGCGACGACTGAACGGTAGCCTCAAAGGGCACGCCTGCCTTCACTTCCGTGGACTTCGCCTTGATGCTCAACTCGTGGGCCGAAGCAGGAATCGCCAGTACAAGGGCCAGCAGCGCCAGAACAGCAGTCGTCTTTGTCTTCATATTAAAATTCCTCCTCACATTTCATTTGGACGGCCCCGTCCGTCAGTAAAAGTATAATAACATATTTTTCTTTAATGATGTTATCATCTCCATCAGGGGGGGGACAGGAAAGAATGCCTACCCCTTAATCGTTGTTTCTAACGATATCGTCATCAAAGGTCAGAGATATAATATCAACCGTCAACAGGGAGGGCTCCGCGAGATATCCCGTGGGCCCCGCAGATCGATTAGGAGGGATTTAGAATGAAAAACAGGTATCTTCCCGTTATGTTTGACCGTTTTATGGATCCGGCGTCGCTGTTTGACGGCATGAACAGCCTTGCGGAGCACATGGGTGCGCCGTTCTTCGAGAGCGGGCTGTCCGGGCTTTCCGCGCGGGTCGACCTTTACCGCAAGGACGGGAAACTCTTTGTTGAGGCAGAATTGCCGGGCATCAAGCCGGACGATGTGGAGCTCCACGTTTACTCCGACCGTCTGACGCTCTCCGCGGAGAAGAACGCGGAGAAGCAGGAGGGCGAGGAGGGAAAGAGCTACTTCCGCTCCGAGCGCAGCTGGGGCAAGGTGGAGCGGGTGATCTCCTTCCCGGTGGAGGTGGAGCCTGATAGCGCCAGGGCCAGCTTCAAGCACGGGGTCCTCACCGTCGAGGTCGCGGAGAAGGGGCAGGACAAAGCGCACAAGAAGGTCGCCATCACCGCTGAGGCATAACCTTTAACACCTCTCCGCCCCTAACAGGGCACCTCCCCTTGCAGGGGGGCTAAAGGTCCTGTTCAGGGGGCGCGGGGGGTACCTCCCCCGCGTTAAATCTGAGGGGACGCCGGTCTGGGGAAAGCCTGGGCCGGCGTCCTCTTTTCATTGTATAATACTGAGTCAAGGGAAGGAGATCAAATCCGAAAGGGGTACAGAGGGTATGTCTCAGCTCAACTATGATGTTCTTAAACAGTCCGGTTACAAGGGATATGTGCTGAAAGAGGCACCGGAAAAGGTGATGCAGTTCGGCGAGGGGAACTTCCTCCGCGCGTTCGTTGATTACTTCTTCGACATCGCCAATGAGAAGGCGGGGTGGAACGGCAAGGCCGTTCTCGTCCAGCCCATCGCCCCCGGTTTGGCAGATGTCATCAACCAGCAGGAAGGGCTTTACACCCTTTACCTCCGCGGCACGGAGAAGGGACAGAAGGTGGATGCCAGGCGCGTCATCTCTGCGTGCAGCCGCGCCGTCAACCCCTACGCTGCCGGCGGCTGGGAAAAGGTCCTTGAGCTGGCCCGGAGCGAGGACCTGGAGATTATCGTCAGCAACACCACCGAGGCCGGCATCGTCCACGAGAGCGAGAGCCGGTTTGACCAGGAGCCGCCTGTCAGCTTCCCCGCCAAGCTCACCCGCGTCCTCTATGAGCGCTGGAGGGCCGGACGGAAGGGCATCACCATGCTGAGCTGCGAGCTCATCGACAACAACGGCAAAGAGTTACTCAAGTGCGTCAACCAGTACATCGACGACTGGAAGCTGGAGGCGGGCTTTAAGGAGTGGGTCAATAAGGAAAACATCTGCGGCTCCACACTGGTGGACCGCATCGTCCCCGGCCGCATCCGTGACCCGCAGGAGCTGGAGGCACTGAACAAGGCCAACGGCTACGAGGACCAGCTTCTCGACGTGGGCGAGATCTTCGGCGTGTGGATCATCGAGGGCCCGGCGGGCCTGGAGGATAAACTGCCCTTCAAGAAGGCGGGCTGCCCGGTCCACGTCGTGCCGGACGTGACGCCCTACAAGAAGCGCAAGGTCCGTATCCTGAACGGGGCTCACACGGGCTTCGTCCTGGGGGCGTATCTGGCGGGGTTCGATATTGTTCGCGATTGCATGCACAATGACACAGTGCGCGGCTTCATGAACAAGATGCTCAACGAGGAGATCATCCCGACGCTCCACGGGCTGGACCGGGGCGACCTCAACGCCTTTGCCTCCGCCGTGCAGGACCGGTTCAACAACCCCTTCGTCAACCACGAACTGATGAGCATCTCGCTGAACTCTACATCTAAATGGAAGGCCCGCAACCTGCCGAGTCTGCTGGGCTACATTGAGGAGAACGGCGGAAAGCTGCCACCCTGCCTGACCCTAAGTCTGGGCGCCTACATCGCGTTCTACTCCAATAACGTGAAGGAGCTGACGGATAAGGGGCTGGTGTGCCAGCGGGCCAAAGGTAACGAATACGTTGTCTCCGACGACCGGTGGGCACTGGAGTTCTTCTGGCAGCACCGAAACGACTCGCCGGAGGCCCTGGTCCATGCCGTCCTGATTAACACGCAGATGTGGGACCAGGATCTGACGAAGATCCCCGGCTTCGAGAACGCCGTCGCGGCGGACCTGAAGAAGATCCGCGCAGAGGGGGCCGAGGCGGCCTTCAAGAGCGTACTGTAACCGTTTCCGTTCACGCCGGGAGGGGGGAAAGGTTTGGGCTGGTTTGGCCGTTCCGAGGCTCAACAGGAAGAAAAGAGTGCCGCTCACAAGTCGGATGGGGAGATCGAACGTCGCTACGGAGGACTGATCAACAGTCGGGCCTTTCTGTACGCTTTTGTAGACCCCGAGGGGACGTTTTTGCTCATGAACCGTGGGATGCGGGTCTTCCTGGGGCCCGCCATCCCTGATACTCTTATCTTCTGCTGCGCCCCCGAACAGAGGCAGACGCTTCAGGCCCTGCTGCGCGAGGCAAGGAACGAGCCGGTGGCGGCCCTCATCTCCCTGCTGCCCGGGGGGGCAGATTCCAATGCGGAGGGCCTGTTGTGGATGGAAGCGGAGTTCTCCCCCGCAGAGCTGAGGGGAGTGCCCGCCGTGCAGGTCATCGGCATGGACGTGACGGAGTGGGTCCGCACGGAACAAAAGCTGACCGCTGAGGCAAAGGAGCGGGGGACGAAAGGACAGGAAACCAAAGAGCCTCCCAGGAAGGCGGAACCGGAGGAGCCCAGGTTGATCCCCTCCGAGCGGACAGGGATACTTAATGCTATTTCCGGGCGGGCGGCCGTCGTCAACAGCCATGGCGTCTGTGTGGCGGCCAACCCTCCTTTTATCCTCTCGTTCGGGGAAACGGGCCCCGCCAAGAAAGTGGTGGGAAGCCGCCTGCAGGAGCTGATCCCGGAGGATTGTCCGGAGAACATCGCCTTTCACCGCCAGTTCCCCAAGCTCCTCATGGCACG
>JAEEGY010000203.1 GCA_016280565.1 Fretibacterium sp. | reverse complement strand
TGCTGTGCGGGGAGCCCTTCTGCCGGGACGGGTTCTTCGGGGTCATCCTGCCGGACGGCGTGTTCATCTCCGACAAGGAAAAAGCCACGCCGCCGGTCATGGCGCAGCTCATCGACGTCCACAACCGCCTGGGGGGCAGCGTCATCGCGCTGGAGCACGTCGCGCCGGAGGAGGTGTCACGCTACGGCATCATCCGTTCGGAGGTCCTGAGCGACGGCATCCACCGCATCCTGGACATGGTGGAGAAGCCCTCGCAGGAGCAGGCCCCCAGCCGTTACGCCATTATGGGGCGCTATGTGCTTTCCCCCTCCATCTTTGCTATCCTGGCGGAACAGGACGCGGGGGCAGGCGGGGAGATCCAGCTCACCGATGCGATTCGAACCCTGGCGAAGCAGGAGCCCGTGTGGGGTGTTGTTTACCGGGGGCGCCGTTTTGACTGCGGGACCCAGAAGGGCTGGCTGGCCGCCAACGTGCAGCTTGCCTTAGAGGATCCGGAGCTGCGGGGCGTGGTGCTGGATATCGTGAAAAAGGTTGGGGACGCCTCCTCCGGGCAGAAGGGGCAGCCCTCAGTGATATGATAGAGAAATCAATATGCTGCGGAGGTTCCTGTAATGGACGGTAAGACAAGCGAAAAAGTTTTTTATATCACGACCCCGATCTACTATGTGAACGACATTCCCCATATCGGGCACGCCTACACGACCATCGCCTGCGACACGATGAGCCGCTACAAGCGCATGAAGGGCTTTGACGTCCACTTCCTGACCGGCACGGACGAGCACGGGCAGAAGATCCAGGCTGCCGCGGAGAAGCAGGGCATCACGCCCCAGGCGCTGGTGGACAAGATACACCTAAACTTCAAGGAACTCTGGAAGGTTCTGAACATCAGCAACGACGACTTTATCCGCACGACGGAGGATCGCCACATCCGCGTGGTGCAGGCCATATTTAAAAAACTGATGGAACAGGGGGACATTTACAAAGGGACCTACGAGGGGCATTACTGCGTGCCGTGTGAGACCTACGTTCCGGAGTCCAGTATGGGACCCAATCAGACCTGCCCCGACTGCGGTCGTCCCCTCACCATGATGAAGGAGGAGAGCTACTTCTTCCGCGGCTCGAAGTATGTTCCCCAGCTCATTGAGCATTATGAGAAGCATCCGGAGGCCATTCTGCCTCACATCCGCTACAACGAGGTCATGAGCTTCCTGCGGGGCGAGGTTCGTGATCAATCTGTTTCCAGGACAACACTTAAGTGGGGCATTCCCGTCCCTGGCGATGAGAAGCACGTCGTCTATGTGTGGTTCGATGCGCTCATCAACTACGCCACCGCCGTGGGCTACCTGGATGCCCCGGAGGAGTTCCGTCATTACTGGCCCGCCGTCCGTCACATGGTCGGCAAGGACATCATTCGCTTCCACTGCGTCATCTGGCCGCTCATGCTGCTGGCCCTGGGGCTGCCCCTGCCTCAGAGCGTCATCGCGCACGGTTGGTGGACCGTGGATGGAGAGAAGATGAGTAAATCCAAGGGTAATGTTGTAGATCCCTTCAAAATGGTGAAGGACTACGGCCTCGACCCCTTCCGCTACTTCCTGCTGCGGGAGGTCCCCTTCGGCAACGATGGCGACTTCTCCGAGGCCGCGCTGGTGGGGCGAATCAACAGTGATCTCGCCAACGATTTGGGCAACCTGCTGAACCGCACACTCCAGATGATCGAGAGCTATCGCGGCGGAGTGGTGCCTGAAGGAAATAATGAAAGTGGTAAAAGCAACATCATGGGCAGCGTGTTGGAAAATGTAGATTCAGCCATGGAAAGCTTCGCTTTTGACGATGCCATGAAGGAGATTTGGGCATTTATTGGGCGGGCCAACAAATATATCGACGAGACCATGCCCTGGAAGCTGGCCAAGGAACCGGACAAAGCGGCTGAGCTGGACGCGGTGCTAATGAACCTCTACGAAGCTCTGAGGCTGGCAGCGCTGCTGGTGGCCCCCGTGGTGCCACAGACAGCCCAGAGGATGTGGGCCCAGCTCGGCCTTGAGGGGGACCCGCTGAAAATGTTGTATGACAAATTTAGCTGGGGAGAGGGCGCCGGAACAAAGATCCGCAAGGCGGAGGTACTGTTCCCCCGCATTGATGTGAAAGAGTGGCAGAAGGCAAAGGAGGAGAAAAAGAAAATGGAAGAGGGAAACAAGGCTCCTGCGATGGAGCATGAGGCGGAGATCGAGATCGACGCTTTTAAGGCCGTTGAGATGCGTGTGGCGCAAATCGTGAAGGCGGAGGAGATCCCGAAGTCCCGGAAGCTCTACAAGCTGGAGGTCGATCTGGGATATGAGAAGCGCACGGTCTGCTCCGGCATCAAGGCGTTCTTCACGACGGAGGAGCTGAAGGGCAAGCGCGTCATCCTGGTGACGAACCTCAAGCCCGCGAAGCTGTGCGGCATAGAGAGCAACGGTATGATTTTGGCGGCCGCCGTCAAGGTGGACGGCAACGCGGAGTCCCTGACCCTTGTGACCCCCGACGGAGATATCCCCCTGGGCAGCCGCGTGAGTTGACGAAGTATTGAGCTTGGACACGATGCGGCTCATCAAATCCCGGGAGATGAGCTTCCTTGAGGGGGAGCTCGAACTGTGGCTTGAGAATGGTTTGATCAGAAAGGAGCAGGCCGCCGGGGTCCGCGGACTTTACGCTGTCCGGCGGCGGCCCCTTTCTCTGATGCTGCTGGAGGCCGGAGGGGCTTTAGTGGGGCTGGGGCTTGCCGGCTTCGCGGCAGCGAACTGGCGGGAGATGTCCCGGCTCCTGCGGACCCTGCTGATCGTGGGCGCGTATCTGGCGTGTCTTGTCTCAGCGTGGGGCGTGAAGAGGAAATATCCTCGCGCCTCGCGCGTCTTTCTTTTCTTGTCCAGCCTCGTCTATGGAGCGGGGCTTTTTTTGATCGCGGAGATGTACTACTCCCGCCTGGGCTGGCTGAACTTCATCAGGGGGTGGCTTGGCGGCGTCCTGCTGTTCGCTCTGCTCTTCCGGGACTCCTGGCAGGCGCTCCTCGCCCAGGGGATCGCCCTCCTGTACTTTTTCAGCACCGGTGCACTAAGTCTTTTCGGGGCGAGGCCTCTGCTGCCTCTTTCGTCGTTCTTCATGCCGCCGGAGACCTGGCCTGTCATGGGGGCCCTGCTCGTGGTCACGCTGTGGGCAAAGCGCCGGCTGGCCGTTTACACTCTCGTCCTTCTGGCCTTTGCGCTGCTGGAATCGCGGACGCGGGACTGTTTTGGAGATTCGGCGGGGCTGGTCTCCGTCGCCGTGCTGGGCGCGGCCCTGTCTTGTCTTCCCACGCAGAAATGGCGCTGGGGGGATAGCTGGGCGGACCTGATCTCCCTTGAGCGCCTGGGGATCATTAAAGCGGGGATAGCCGGGCTGGCCCTGACCTTTCCCGACTGCTGGGAGGATCTCTTTGTGAAGATACCTCCCTTTGCCTCGGTGTCCGTCCTCGCGGTGGCGGCGGCCATCCTGCTGGCGCTCCTGATGATGTGGCAATTCCATCGGGGGCTGGCGGCAGGGGGGGCCTTTCTTCTTTTCCTCGCGGCGCGCTATTTCTTTGACGAGCTCTTCGACCTGATGTCCCGCGCGTGGGGCTTCACGGTCATTGGGGTGGTGTGCCTGGGTGCGGGGCTTCTGCTGAACTGGCGTTTGTCCCGAAAGAAAGAGGAGTGACCCGCCCCGGCATGTGCCGCACAAGGAACTGCCAAAGAGCCTCGAAATCACCAGCTCCGGAGGGGAT
>JAEEGY010000202.1 GCA_016280565.1 Fretibacterium sp. | reverse complement strand
GAGGCGCGTCAGCCGCTCCAATCTCACGGTCTGGGGCAGCGCACCGGGCATCGTGGCAGCCGGCGTGCCCTCCCGCTCGGAGTAGGCCGCGCTGTGCACGAGGTCAAAGCGTATCTCGCGAAGAGCGTTGAGCGACGCCTCGAAGTCCTCCTCTGTCTCGCCGGGAAAGCCCACGATCAGATCTGTGGTCAGGCCCAGTTCCGGCAGGGCCGACCGCACCATCCGTATCTTTTCAAGGTACTCCGCGTAGGTGTACTTGCGGTTCATCAACTTTAAAATTCTGTCGCTGCCGGCCTGGATGGGAAGATTCAGCGACGGGCACACCGCCGGCTCCGTGGCCATCACGTCCACGATGTCCTGAGTAAAATCCTGGGGGAGCGAGGTGACGAAACGCACCCGGCTTAACCCCTCCACCCGCGCCGCATCCCGCAGCAGGGAAGCGAAGGTCGCATCACCCAAATCTTTGCCGTAGCTGTTGACGTTCTGCCCCAGGAGCGTGATCTCCTTCACGCCGTCCTCCACCAGCGCCCGGACCTCCCGCAGGATGTCGTCCTTTGGCCGGGAGAGGAAGCGTCCGCGCACATAGGGCACGATGCAGTAGGTGCAAAAGTTGTCGCAGCCGTAAGCAATGGTAACATAGGCCCGGTAGGGGTTCTCGCGGTGGATGGTCACCTCGTCCAGTTCAAAGAAGGTCCGCGGGTCCTCATCCAGAAGGTTCAGACGTACGCCGGGCTCGTCCATGACGCGCTGCAGCCCGTCGGGCAGCAGGCCGATGTGCCGCGGGCCGGACACGAGGCGCACCCACGGAAAACGGGACAGAGCCCTCTTCCCCACACTCTGGGCGATGCAGCCCGTTAGAGCCACAACGGGACGGCGGTCCTTCTTCCACGATGGTTCATAGTGTCCCAGCTCGCTCCAGACCTTCTGCTCGGCCTTGGCCCGGACACTGCAGCCCGTGATGATAATGAGCTCCGCGTCCTCTTCCGGGGCCTCCTCCCAGCCGCGGGAGATCAGCGCAGTCCGCACCCTGTCGCTGTCGTAGACGTTCATCTGACAGCCCCAGACCTTCATGTGGAAACGATGTGCCGGCTTCCTCTCATTCACGGCTATTTGTCCTCGAAGCGGGCAAAGATGTCGTCCACGAAGCGCAGGTAAAAGTCGTTCTCGAAGAGGGCCTCGATCTCCTTGGGGTCCACAAGGCCCTTTATCCTGTCGTCCGCCAGCAGCAGGTCCAGGAAGTGCCCCTCGCCGCGGGCCGTGCGCATGGCGTTTTCCTGCACCACGGCGTAGACGTCCTCGCGGGAGAGGTTCAGCTCGTCCAGCAGGAAGGTCAGCACCCGCTGGCTGTACACCAGGCCGCCGGTGGCGTCGACGTTCATCCTGACCTGGGCCTCGTCCACGGTGAGGCCGTTCAAAATCTTCGTCATGCTGCGGGTCATGAAGGCCGCGATGTTAAAGGCGTCGGGCCATATCACGCGCTCGGTGGAGGAGTGGCTGATGTCGCGCTCGTGCCACAGGGCCACGTTCTCCATCCCCGTCAGGGCGTAACCCCGCAGCAGGCGGGCCATTCCACAGACGCGCTCGCACTTGATGGGGTTGCGCTTGTGGGGCATGGCGCTGGACCCCTTCTGACCTACGCCGAAGGGTTCGAAGGCCTCCCGGACCTCCGTCCTCTGGAGGTGGCGGATCTCAAGGGCCATGCGCTCCAGCGCGCAGCCAAACAGTGCCAGGGCGTTCAGCACCTCAGCGTGGCGGTCGCGCTGCAAAATCTGGTTAGACACCTTTGCCGGGGTCAGGCCCAGCAGCTCGCAGACCCGGGCCTCAAGCCGGGGCGAGCACATAGCGTAGGTCCCCACCGCGCCGGAGATCTTTCCGCTGGAGACGTGCTGCCGTGCCAGGGCCAGCCGCTCCCGGTCCCGTTCCAGCTCCGCGTGCCAGTTCAGGAACTTCAGCCCAAAGGACATGGGCTCGGCGTGAATGCCGTGGGTGCGGCCAATGCAGGGCAGGGCGCGGTATTTCTTCGCCAGGCCCAGAACCACGGCGTCCAGCTCGTCCAGGGCCTTCACGATGATGTCCAGCGAGTCGCGCAGCATGATAGAGCTGGCTGTGTCCAGAATGTCGCTGCTCGTCATGCCCAGGTGGAGATAGCGGCCATTCTCGCCGACGTTCTCCGCCACGGCGCTGACGAACGCCACCACGTCGTGCTGGGTCCGTTTCTCGATCTCCTGCACGCGCTCCACGGTGAAGCGCGCGTTCTTCACGATGTCATCCAGCGCGTCCTTTGGGATACGCCCCTCCTCGCACCACGCCTTCGCCACGGCCAGCTCGACGTCGAGCATCACCTTCAGGCGGTTCTCCTCGTCCCACAGCGCAGCGATATCCTTTTCCGTGTAGCGTCCAATCATGTCAGACTCTCCTGTTCTTCAGGTTTTGATTTATCCTACATCCTGTCAAGAATGCCGTCAACACCAACAAGCGACAAGTCCTGACTCTTTTTTGCTTCCTCCTGGATATCCTCGGTGAACCCATTTTTGGAGAAGATGATAAATTCTATATGCCCTTTATCTCCCTTTCCGGATAAAAATATCTCAGCCCTGTTTCGAAGCGCATTGAGCACATCCATATCTGCCGGGATGCTTCGCCACTTGCACTCACAGAAGAGATAATCCTTTCCATCTCTGGCAATAAGGTCAATTTCGGTCTGGCTCCTCGTCCGGCTGTCCGTTCCCCACCAACGCCCCATGCTGGTGAAGAGGATGGGAAGTTTGCCCTGGCTGTTCATGTGCAAAAGATACTCACGGCACACCCGCTCAAAGACCAGGCCCATGTAGGTGCTGTAATCCGGCTCAATTTTTCGCTGCCAGACGATCTCCTGAGCATCCGTCTCAAGGAGCGTCCTGTTGCTGAAAATATAGCGATACCAGAAGCGGAACAGAAAATCTGAGATACCGTAGAGCGTCCGCCGGGACGAATCTTTCTCCCCAAAGGGAGATTCTTTGTAGAGGATGCCCAGGTCGCGCAGACTCTTAATGTACTTCAGGCATTTTGCCGTGTCCTCGCCGGTGCGTGATGAGATCTCATTGGCTTTTGACGCGCCGGAGGCAATCGCCTCGATAATTGCGTTATACGTCCCCGGCTGCTGGACTTCCTCGCGCAGCAGGAACATCGGCTCCTCATAAAGATAACTGGCGGGAGACAGTAACGCATCCATAATGTTTTCCTTAAAAGACTTCGCCGTGTCGATCTGCCGCAGGTAAAGAGGCGTGCCACCAAATGCCCCATAAAACATGAGCTTTTCCTCAGGACTGAAGCCATCCATGAATTGGGCGCTGGTCAGATAATCGAAGGGCTTTAGTTGAAGTTGGCCCGTGCGCCGGCCAAACAGAGGGCTTTTGCTTCCCAGGACTTCCTTTTCCATAAACCCCATGTAGCTTCCACAGAGGATCAGGAACAGTCCACTTTCCTGCAGCCTGTGGTCGATGGTATGCTGAAGCTCGGATAAGATCGACGGGTTCCCCTCCGCAAGATACGGAAACTCGTCAATGACAAGGACAAGGCGGGATGTCCTCTGTCTGTCGCCAATATAGAGCAGCGCGCTTTCCCAGGAGTTAAAGGGCTCCTGTCGTGAGTCGCTATAATGCTGGAATACCACTTGTGAGAACTTCTCCAGGTTGGCTTTGTTGTTGCTGAGTTCAGCGGAGAAGAAAATTGCGTCTTTATCCCGGCAGAATTCTTTTAGCAGGCTGGTTTTTCCCACACGCCTGCGCCCATAAAGAATGAAGAGCTGAAAGTTATCCTTTTCACAGATGCGCTGTAGTTCTTTTAATTCCCCATGGCGCCCGATGAACACGGTCAGCCCTCCCAATGAACTTATAAATAACTAACTCTGTAGTTAATTATATCATATGAGCGGGGTTGCCAGCAGTGAGCGCAGCGATATCCTTTTCCGTGTAGCGTCCAATCATGTCAGACTCTCCTGTTCCTTAAGTTTTGCTTTTTCTTTCCTCCAGCCACAGCTCCCGCACCGCCGAGAGGAAACCGTCATACACGCCGCTCTTGAAATCCGGGAAGGTGTAGTCGAAGCTCTCCCATTTTCCAAAGCGCCAGCGCAGCGTCACCTCGGCGTAGATGCCGTCCCGCAGCCAGATACGGTGGGCGTGATCTTTGGTGGAAGCCAGGATGAGGCGCGCCCCGTCCACATAGCCGGGGTCGATGTTGACCGACCTCAAGGCCCGGCCCGCAAGCCGGGCGCTGTCCTCCTCCAGCTCGTGCGATTGGTGCTTCCAGTCCGCCAGTCCCCCCGCGTCCACCAGGCCGGGGAAACAGGCGAAGCGGCGCAGCAGGCGCGGGGCGATGTCCCGGTAGTAATCTGTCTTGTCGAAGGGCACGGGTTCGCTCACCCTGTCCGGTTTTCCCCACAGGCGCGTCAGTCCGGCGATCGTCCATTCCAGGCGCTCCTCATCGGGATAGAGGATCCCCGCGATGCGCTTCACAAGGGGAGGCCGAACTGCGATCATGCCTCGTCCCGCGTCTGGCCTGCGGCCAAAAGCGCCATCGTCTGAGGGCCAATGGCCTTCAACACCTCGTCCTCCTTCGACGCTGCGGCCCTGGCCGCCGTGGAAGTACGGCGGGTGGCTCGTTTTTTTGGTTTTGCCGCCTTTTTCTTTGACTCCTTTGGCTCTGCGCCAGGGGCGTCCGGCACATCGACACAGAGATAGCCCAGGAAGCGCCCCTCCCATTCGCAGGGCCAGGAGCGGCTGCCCGACGGGGAGTCCATGCGCCGCCAGGTCCCCCCGCCCGCCTCGATCTCCGACATCCACGTCCGCCCCACAGCAGCCCACCACGAGATGTCCTGGGCCTCCACCAGGTCGCCCGTGCAGTCATCAAGGATAAAGATATTGGGCTCAAGACGGCGGAAGGCCAGAAAGACCGGCTTCGTGCCTCCCTCAAGCTGGACGATGAACTCCTCTTTGTCGGGGAGCTCCGATACCTTCAGGCGCTTCAGGGCGGGACCAAACGTCCGGACCGCCGCCGCGTTGAGCTTCATCCCGGCGCGCGTGCTCATCGCGAAGGGAATGGGGGCCTCCCACCAGTCGGGGATCTCTGCCTCGTCAGGGTTAAGGGCTTTAAAAAGGGGCAGGACGCGGGTACCGCGCCTCCCTACAACGAGGACATCCGAGTCCTCGTCCAGGTCCTCCGCCACAAGGGGGCGGAAGAACCCCTTCCCGGCCAGGACCGGCATATTCTTCACCGGCGCGTCGGACTCCCCCCGCTCCACCAAAAACACCATCTGCTGCCTGGAGAAGACGAGGGGCTCTCCGTCGTCCGCCAGCTAGACGCCATAGTCCAGCATCAGGCTGTAAAAGGCCCGCAGACACACCAGCAGGGACGAGTCCCGGGACAGAGAGAGGAGCAGTTCTTCCTCTCCGGGAACGGACTGGCGTCCTCCTCCGGCGGGATTCATCGGTCCTCCCCCTCCATCAGGGCACGGGCAAACTCCATCGTATCAAAGGGGCTGAGGTCCTCCGGGGCCTCCCCCAACCCGATATAACGCACGGGCACGCGCAGCCTCCGGGCAATGGAAAGCACCACGCCCCCCTTGGCCGTGTTGTCGTACTTGGTGAGGATCACCGACGAAATGGGCAGGATCGTGTTGAAGGTCTCCGCCTGCGCCACGGAGTTCTGGCCCAGAACGGCGTCCAGCACTAAGACAGTCTGCAGCCGCTCCTCCCCAGCCTCGCGCAGAAGCACACGGTGTATCTTGCGCAGCTCCTCCATCAGGTTATGCTTGTCGTGGAGGCGTCCGGCCGTGTCCACAATAAGGAGATCGGCGTTCGCGCTCCGGGCCGCCTGCCACGCGTCGAAGGCCACGGCAGCGGGGTCGCTGCCCTGTCCCTGAGCCACGACCCTCACGCCGGTCCGCTCGCCCCAAATTTTAAGCTGCTCCACCGCCGCGGCGCGGAAGGTGTCCGCCGCCGCCAGGATAACAGACTTTCCCTGCTGTTTGTACTGAAGGGCCAGCTTGCCGGCCGAGGTCGTTTTGCCGCTGCCGTTGACACCGATCATCAAAAGGACCTGAGGCGCGGGCGTGAGCGGGAATGGCTGCCCCATCCCCGGCACGGCATTGAGCTCCGAGGTGATCTTTTCAACAAAGACGTCCCTCAGCGCCTCGGGAGAGGTGATACCCTGTTTCCTGACCTCCTCCTTCAGGGAGGCGACGAGCTCCTCCGAGAGCTCCAGCCCCACGTCCCCGGCGATCAGGCGGTCCTCCAGTTCCTCCCAGAAGGCGGCGTCGAACGAACTGCCCGCAAACAGGCGGGCGATCCCCCCGCTCCACCGCTCCTTGACGCCCTTCAGGCCTTCCTTCAGGCGCGAGAAAATGCTCATGGTCTACTCCCCTCCCCTTCCAAAACTCCGGCCCGGACCTCTACGGCGTTTGTTGTCGTCGTAGCGGCGGCGCGAAGAAGGCCGTCCTCCCTCCATCCGGGCCTCCCCGGGCAGGGGCCCCTTGCGAGACTCACGTTTAGGCGGGGCTGAACGGCGCGGACGATCCTCCTCAGGTCTGGGCTGAGGCTTCCCGCGATGCCGCGCCGCCTCCTCGTTGACCTGGGTCTCCCGGCGGGCCAGGTGTTCCTCAAGGGTGATCTTCTCCCTGGACATTGGGTGAATCTCGTGCCGCCGTTCCGGGGCCTTTTCCGGCTTATCCGGTTTCTCCGCCCGGTCAGGGCCCTGACGTTCCGGCCGGGGCCGGGCAGCAGCAGCACTCCTTCCCGGGGCGGGAGCCGCCGGTTCGTCTCCCCACTCCTCCCCGCGCAGGACCGCGTCGCGGAAGTCGGGGAACTCCGCGATGGAGACGGGCAAGATACGCCCGGAAGGGAAGCGGATCTGAGCCTGCTGAGTGGCCAGGTCCACGCCTTCCAGCACATAGATCCCCTGTTCCGTCCGTATCTTGGCGCCGGGGCCGGGCAGGTCCTTCCAGAGCTCGCTGTAGACGGGATGCTCGTAGGCCATGCAGCACATCAGCCGCCCGCAGATACCCGATATCTTTGTGGGGTTCAGGGCCAGCTTCTGCTCCTTGACCATGCGGATGCAGATGGGAGTGAACTGATGGAGCCAATAGCTGCAGCAGCAGGGACGGCCGCAGGGAGAAATGCCCTCCACGACGCGGGCCTCGTCCCGGACGCCGATCTGGCGCATTTCAATGCGCGTCCGGAACTCCCGCGCCAGATCCCGCACGTAGGCGCGGAAGTCCACTCGCTGTTCCGACGTGAAGTAGAAGAAGAGCTTCTTTCTGTCCAGCAGATACTCAACGTCCACAAGTTTCATGTTGAGGCTGTGGTCAAGCAGGATCTCCCGCGCGCGGACAAGGACCTGTCCCTCATCACTGCGGCATTGATACCAGTTCTCGATGTCCTCCGCCCCCGCG
>JAEEGY010000201.1 GCA_016280565.1 Fretibacterium sp. | reverse complement strand
CTGGTCCAACGTCATCGCAAACTTCGCCGGATTTGCACCGCTGACGATGGTCCTTGTGGCGGTCATCGGCTCCGCGGTCGCCGAGAAGAGCGGCTTCCTCGTCGCCTTCATGGAGAAGTTCCTGGGCAAGGCCAAGGGCTGGGTCGTCACCTGCATGGTGATCTTCCTGGGCATCAACCTGAACATCGCCGGCGACGCCGGGTTCATCATCCTCCCGCCTCTGTCCGCCGTCCTCTACATGTCCATCGGCCGCAGTCCCCTGCTGGGCCTCTACGTCGCCTTCGCCTCCGTGGCGGGCGGCTTCTGCGCCAACATGATCCTGGGCATGTCCGACGCGCTGGCTTACGGTTTCACCGAGGCCGCCGCGCAGATGATCAAGCCGGAGTACGCGGAGTCCATCGCCATCAACTGGTACTTCCTGATGGCCTCCTGCGTCGTGCTGACCCTGGCGGGCACGATTTTGGTCGAGAAGGGCCTTCTGCACCGCTTCCCCATCACAAGGGAGGAGCTGGCGAAGTTCTCCTTTGACGAGAACGCCGCCGTCATCACCCCGGAGCAGAACAAGGCGCTCAGGGCGGCCGGCATCGGCTTCGTGATCTTCCTTGCCGTGATCTGCCTGCTCTCCTTCCCCATCTTTGGGGACAAGGCCATCCTGGCCGGAGACGCCAGCGGGATCACCGCCGGCTCGGCCCCCTTCACGAAGGGCATCATCTTCACCGTGTCGCTGGGGCTGTTCATCCCCGGCGTGTGCTACGGCGCTTCGATGGGCAAATACAAGAACGACAAGGACGTCTGGGCGGACATCTCCCAGGGCTTCGCTGAGATGGGCAACTACGTGTTCATGTGCTTCTTCATCTCCATCTTCACCAGCTTCTTCTCCGTCTCCAACCTAGGCACCATCCTCGCCATCAAGGGCGCGTCCTTCCTGGGCAACATCGGCTTCACGGGCATCCCGCTGATGATCGGGCTCATCATCCTGTCCTGCATCGTCAACATCTTCATCGGCTCCGCGTCGGCGAAGTGGGCCATCCTGGCGCCGGTCTTCGTCCCCATGATGATGCTGCTGGGCTACGACCCGGCCATCACCCAGGTGGTGTACCGCATCGGCGACTCCATCACCAACCCGCTGTCCCCGCTGTTCACCTACATGCCGGTGCTGCTGGGCTTCGCGCGCCGCTATGATAAGAACGTGGGGCTCGGCACGGTCATCGCCAACATGCTGCCGTACTCCCTCACCTTCGCGCTGATCTGGATCCTTCAGGTCGTGGTGTGGGTCATGCTGGACCTGCCCCTCGGCATCGGAGGCGGCATCTACCTGCACTGATATGACTCCTGAAGTGCAATTGGGAGCGCGGGCGGAGTTCACCCTCACGGTTCACGGGGTCTCCGCCCACGGCTCCACTCCCAACAAGGGGAGAGACGCCATCACAGCCGCCAGCGCCATCGTGCTGGACCTTCAGGGCCTTGTCAGCCGCTTCAACGACCCGCTGGACCCCTTAGTGGTCACGGTGGGCTCTGTGCGGGCCGGGACGCAGTTCAACATCATCGCGGACACTGCCGTGCTGGAGGGGACGGTTTTTGCCCCTGACGACGCGGCGTTGGAGACCGTGGGGGAACATCTGCGACGGACGGCCGCCGCGGGGGCCGAGGCCTGGGGCTGCACCGCCAGTTTGGACTACCGCCCTCAGGGCACAGCCGGAGCGGAGGGTAAATGAGCTATGGATATTAAAAAACTCGCGGCGGAGCAGGAGGAGTACATCATTGCCTGCCGCCGCCACCTGCACCGTCACCCCGAGCTCAGCTGCCAGGAGTTCGAGACAACGAAGTTCATCCTCTCCGAGCTGGAGAAGATGGGGATTCCCTATACTACCTTTAACGGCTGCACCGGCTGCGTCGCGGAGATAAAAGGGACTCAGCGCGCCGGGGGGTTCAGGGGGGCAAAGCACGCCCCTGAGCTTGAATGTGGAAGGACGGTCATGCTCCGGGCGGATATTGACGCGCTCCCCATCAACGAGGCAGACCACACGAAGAGTTACTGCAGCGTTAACCCCGGCGTTATGCACGCCTGCGGGCATGATTGCCACACGGCGATGCTCCTGGGCGCGGCCCGGATACTGGCCGCCCACCGGGACGAGCTCAGGGGGACCGTGAAGCTGATCTTCCAGATGGGAGAGGAGATCGGTCGGAAGTCGGAGGTGTACGTCAAGCGCGGGGCGCTGGAGGGCGTGGACGCGATCTTTGGAATGCACGTCTGGGCGCTGATGGAGGCGGGGACGTTCAACTTTGAGGCGGGAGAGCGGATGGCGTGCAGCGACCGCTTTACCCTTCAAATAGAGGGGACTGCCGCCCACGCCAGCACCCCCTGGCTGGGGCGCGACGCGCTTTTAGCGGCCTCCGCCTGCGTCATGGCGCTCCAGCAGATATCCAGCCGCCAGAACAAGGCCCAGAACAGCCTGGTCATCTCCGTCGGGATGATGAACGGCGGGACGGGAGGAGATATCCTCTGCGACCACGTGGAGCTGGTGGGCACGGTCCGCACTTTTGACCGAAAATTGAGGGAAAACATGCCGGAGCGCATCGCCCAGGTTGTCAAAAAGGCTGCGGAGGCCTGGGGTTGCACGGCGGAATGTGAATATTACTTCGGCCCCAGCCCGCTGATCAACGACGATGAAGAGCTTGTCCAGACTGCCCGCGGGGCCGCGGAGAAGGTCATGGGGAAGGACGCCTTTGCCCCGCTTCGCAGGATGACCGGCGCGGAGGACTTCAGCGTTTACATGGAACACGTGCCCGGAATCTTCGGCTACCTCGGGGCGCGGAACCGGGCGAAGGGCATCGATTGCGCTCATCATCACCCGGCCTTCGACGTGGACGAAGCCATTCTGAAGGACGGCGCGGCGATCTACGCGCAGTTTGCCCTGGACTACCTGTCCCAGGCCGCCTCGTGAAAAACACGACCCAGGGGAAACTTACCCTGCTGGCCGACCTGGCCCTGCTGCTCTGCGCCCTTTTTTGGGGGCTGGGCTTTGTCTCCATGAAGAGGCTCGTTTCGCTCTACCCCCCCTGCTGGCTGCTTTTTCTGCGCTTCGGGCCGGGGGCCGCAATGCTTTTGCTCCTCTTCCTCCGCCGCATCTGCAGGACGTGGAGACACAACCTGCGCGCCGGGCTCGTCATCGGGGGCATCCTGTTCACCGCCATGACCACCCAGACCATCGCTCTGAACTTCATCGGTGCCGGGCGGCAGGCCTTCATCACAGCCATCTACGTCCTCTTAGTGCCCCTGCTCTTGTGGGCTTTCCGCCGGGTTTTTCCGGGGTGGGTGACGCTGGGGGCTGCCGGGCTCTGCCTCCTGGGGATGGGGCTCCTGACGGATCCTTCGGGTCCTCTGAACATTGGAGATGCCCTGACCCTGCTCTGCGCGGTGCTTTTCGCCGTTCAAATCATTGCTATTGCTCACTACACCCAGGGGGCAGAGGGGCACAGCCAGCCGGACTGCGACCCTATCGCCATCAGTTTTATCGAGTTTGTGACGCTCACCCTGCTGTGCCTGATCTCCGGGGTCCTGTTTGAGGGGCCGCTCCGCCTCCGCTCTGAAGGGCTGTCCGACCTTGCCTTCACCATCGTGTTCTGCACCTTTGGAAGCTACGCGATCCAGGTGTGCGCCCAGCGGTACTCGCCCCCCAGCCACGCGGCCATCATCATGAGCCTGGAGGCCGTGTTTGGACTGCTTTTCGGCATCCTTCTTCTGGGGGAGACGCTCACGCTCCGGGCGGCCATCGGTTGCCTCCTGATCTTTGCGTCTGTCCTTATCGCCGAGCTGGAACCGCTCCTGAAGAAAAATACGTAATAATACTTAGGTCTTTTTATGGTATCAATAGCAATGCCATGTTATACTCTTTTCATGATTCCCACAAAAAAGGAGGCAGATACAATGATCACAAAAGAGGAACTGGAGAAGGATTATATTGACGCGGGAGAGGCTAAAGCGATCCTGGGGATTTCCGGAAGCCGGCTGAGCCGCCTGTGCACGGGAGGACGGTTTCCGGGGGCGTTTAAGTTTGGCTCCATTTGGATCATCCCGCGGGAGGCTGTGAAGAACCACACGAAACTGAAGCCAGGCGCCAAGAGGGGAAGGCCGTCCAAGGCCAGGACAGAGGTCCCCGCTGCCCCCCAGAAAAGGCGGGGCAGGCCACCCAAGGCAAAGACCGCAGCGGCGGCGGCAGCGAAGAAATCGACAGCCAGCGTTCTTCCCAAGAAGCGTGGCCGGCCAAAGGGCAGCAAGACCAAGACCAGGAAGACTAAATAATCTTTAATTAGATGAGTTGCCTCGCCACATTTAAGACAACCAGTATGGCGTTGATGTTTGAGAGAGCGTGCCGGGGCGCGGGCATTTCCGCCCGGATCGCCCCGGTGCCCCGCAAGCTCTCCTCAAGCTGTGGTCTGGCCTGCGAGTTCCCCTGCGAGGCACGCGAGGCCGTGGAGAGTCTCGCCAGGGACAGCAAGATCGACGTGGGTTCGTATCACGATATGGATGCCCTTTAGGCAAGCAGCGTGACGCGATACTTCTCCAGCATCCGCACCGGGTTGTAGGACAGCTTGGCGTTGCGGAGGCCAGGTTCGCCCATGTCTTCCTCGCGGTTGACCCACGTGTAAGAGGTCCCCTGGTTCTTCAGGAAGAGCTGGTTGATCGCCTGGTAGCTCCCGGTGTATTCCCCAAGGGCTTTCTCAAAGCGGATATCCAGGGTCTGGGCATCCAGCTCCTCCGCGATGGTGTAGGCGACGATCTCGTCCTCCACCTTGAGGATCCCCCCCAGGAAGGGGAAATCCTCCCAGCGTTCCAGGGCCGCACGGATAGCGAGATCCTCGTCATAGAGCGAGACAACCTCCTCCGCAGCCATTGTTCTGTCCCGCTGGGCCCGCCATCGCTCCTGGAACTCCATGACGGCGGGGAAATCCTCCGGCAGCATGGGAAGGTAGTCCCATTCAAAGCTTGAGACAAAAGCCCGAACGCGGTTCCTTTTATGGGCAAACTGGCTGCCTTTGAGGGAGATAAGCTCCTGGACCGAGTAAACGTACTCCCATTGTTCGCGCTCCTCCTCCAGGCTCAGGCGCGCCTTGAGCCCCTCCGGAAAGCATTCCGTGACCTCTTTAGGCACGTCGTAAATGACATCGCCCGGGGCGAAGTGACGAAACAAAATGGACCCCCAGTCCGCCGTGTTCCAGTCCCCCAGCGGTCCACAAATGCCGGGCTGGGGCCCGTGAGAGCGGATCCAACAAAGGCCGTCCTCAAAGGCCAGGTCCAGCGGCACGCTGTCCAGCCAGCCCCAGAGCCCAAAGAAAGAGTATTCCGCATGGTGCACAGGACAACGTTGATAGCAGGCGGTATAGGTTTTCTTGTCCTCCCAGGTTAAAGGCCTAAAGGGAAGCATGACATTCCTTCTTTCCGATTGAGAGCCAGAAAATCAGGATACATAAAAAAGCGGCTCCACAGAGGGGGGCCGCCTTTTGCGTACTGTGTGCGCCGGAGTTACTTTGCCGCCTTTTTCTTGGCGGGCTTGAGGGCAGCGACCTTCTCCTTGAGGTCCTTGCCGGGGCGGAAGACGGGGACCTTCTTTGCGGGGATCTTCACGACCTTTGTGGGATCCTGAGGATTGCGTCCCTCGCGTGCCGCGCGCTCCTTGACCTCAAAGACGCCAAAGCCGACGAATGTGCACTTCTCGCCCTTGGAAAGAGCGGTCTCGATGGACGTAAAGACCTCTTCAACAACAGGGGTAACGTCCTTCTTCTTGAGGAGCAGCTTCTCGGAAATGGCATCAATAAGTTCTGCCTTGGTCATAACTTACACCTCCGAACAAAAGATTTTCTTGCATTTTATCAGCCTTTACAAAATATGCAAGGACTTTTTGAGCATTCGAAGGGATTTTTTGCCCTTCTTGCCCATTTTCTTGCAAAGAAAGACATTAAGACCCATATGCCATAGTTCTTAATACCCAATCAAAGAGTATCATTTACGTTCAGAACGGAAAGAGACGGGCCGCGAAAGTTAATCACATTATCCACAAAATTTATCCACATGATGTGCATAAATTCTCAAAAAGCGTCCTGTTCATGATAGAGCGCGAGGAACATATCCACAGCCGTCCCAAGGATGGCGTCGTTGAAGTCATACTCCGGCGTGTGCAGCGGAGGCCAGGTTTCCCCGCTGCCGATGTAGAAAATAGCCCCGGGGACCTCCTTGGTATAGTACCCGAAGTCCTCCGACGCGCGCCAGGGGGCCTCCATCTGCAGAAGCGGGAGCTGCAGACCCTGCGCCGCCGTCTCCACCCGGCGGACACACTCCGCGCTGCTGACCGTCTCGGGGAAGGGATCGGAGACCTCAAACTCCACCTCAAGACCGTTTGCCTGGGCAAGACGGGCGGCCTCCTCCCGGATACCTGCCTCCAGCGCATCCATCTCCGCCTCCCGGTCCGCCCGCAGCGTCATTGAGACCTCGCCCTCCCCCGCGGAGATGCCAAAGTCCTTCTGCCCCACCGAGATGTTCACCACCGTGCAGAGGACCAGCCCCTGATGAGGCTCCTTCAGCAGGCTTTCAACGTGGGACACCAGCGCCGTCAGGGCGAAGGAGGGGTTTATCCCCTTTTCCGGCTCGCTGGCGTGGGACCGGCGGCCCGTCATCCTGACGGTCAGGCCCTTTGACGCGCACTGGCACAGCCCGGAGCGTACGACGACGCTGCCCTCGGGGTAGCCGCTGCGGTTGTGGAAGGCGTAGACCTCCGAGATGGAGCGCTCGCGCAGCAGAGCAGCGCATATCTGACCTCCCTGGCCTGTCTCCTCCGCGTGCTGAAAGATGAGATATACCGAGCGCGGCCGTGGCACACTCTCCAGCTCCAGGCCCAGTCCGCAGAGCGCCGCGCTGTGTCCGTCATGCCCGCACTTGTGGGAGACGCCGGGACACCGTGAGGCCCAGGGGAGCCCGGTCCCTGTCTCCGGGATGGGCAGGGCGTCCATGTCCGCGCGGAAGGCGATGGCTTCTGTTCCCATAACATAGTGCGCCGCGTAAAACCAGCTTCCGCAGTCCACCACAGCCAGAGTGGTGTTATCTTTAATGAAGTCCATCAGGCGGTGTTTTGTCCATCCCTCGCGCCCGGAGAGCTCCGGATGCGTGTGCAGTTCGTGTCGCAGCTCAACAATTTTCTTCAGGTTGTCCTTGTTCATGTCCTACCTCTATTTTAAAGATCGGCCAGTTCGCCGCCGTAACGCTCTTCTATCGCCCTCTGCATCCGCTGAAACTCCGGGATGTACTGGACAATGATCCTATCCGTCAACGCCCGGGCGGACGCACCGTCGTAAAGATGCGCTGTGTCGTTGCGGTCCTTCAGCATAGACAGCCACACGTCCTCATCCATGAAGTCAAGATACTGGTACGCAGCCTTTATGACGCCGCGGGGCGAGCCCATGCCCTCGCTCATCCCCTCATACTCCGAGAGCCTCTTCAGGACCTTCCAACCCAGCTCAAACTGTAGCGAAAACTGGCTGAGTATCCCGCTCATGACGAAGGGGTTTTCCCTGTCCTGTTCCCCCGCGCGGGCGAGGATCTTCAGGTTCGATATGAAGTTGTCAAACTTTTTCATAGAGCACGACCCCCTCCCGCTCTACCCCGGCCACAAACTCGCCGGAGAGCGGCGCATTCATATCGATGAGGTCAAATGGCAGCAGCGTCCAGGCCTCATCCTCCACCGCCCCGGCAAACGCGGCAATATTATCCCTGCCCCCATAGACGGCCAGGTCGATGTCGCTCTTGGGCCCGTGGGTCCCCCGCGCCCGTGAGCCAAACAACACGACCTTCTCAACCCCGTGTTTCTTCGCCAGACGCCGGATGTCCGCGGCGGCCCTCTCCGGAAGATTCCTATTGGTGCTCACAGCCCCAGGCCCCCGAACAGCAGCAGGCCCAGCAAGGCGCTGAGGCCCAGCACTTTGGGGATGCTCACCTTGAATTTTATCAGCAGGACCAGGTCCAGAACCCCCACAGCAAGAGAGGGGAGGCTGACATGCGCGCCCTCAAAGTAATTGACCTGGGACAGGGAGATGAGCACTCCCGCAACCATTCCAATGCAGGCAGGCCGGATACCTGTCATGACCTGAGCCAGGCGGCGGCTGTTTTTGAAATGCTCAAAGAAAACCGCCGCCACGGCGCAGAGCGTCAGCGTCGGGGTCAGCACGCCAAGGTTGGCGGCGGCGGCCCCCGGCAACCACGCCGTCCTCATTCCCGCAAAGGTGGCGCAGTTCAGGCCCAGCGGGCCCGGCGTCATTTCCGCAATAGCCACGATATCCGAAACCTCTGCGGCCGTCATCCAGCCGTGAGAGATCATCTCGCTCGAGATAAGGGGGATCATCGAGAGGCCGCCAAAACTGGTGAACCCAATCTTCACGAAGCTCCAATAAAGCTTAAGCAGAGTGAACATCCGGGGACTTCCTCTCGTAAAATTCACAGATGAGCAGCCCAAGGACCATCCCCAGGACCACCAGCCAGACACAGCTCACATTCCAGAAGGAGTAGAGCGCGAAGGTCAGCCCTGCGACAGCCAGGCAGGGGGGGTAACGAAATGCCCCGCGCAACATGCCGAGGAGCGCGCTCAGGATGATGGGGACGACCGCCGCCCTGACACCGCGCATAGCTGCCGCGACCCACAGGGCCTCCCGGAACGCGGTGTAGAAGTATGTGATAACAGCCAGCACCACCGCCGGCGGCAGCACCATCCCCGCCACACAGGCCACGCCGCCCCAAAACCCCGCGACACGGTAGCCGTAGAACATAGCGATGTTGCCGATCATTGTGCCGGGGAGGCTGCGCCCAATGCTGGTCAGGTCCAGCAGATCCGCGGCGGCAAGCTTTCCCCTGCCGGGCAGGGCGGACTGCCCTTCCCCATCCACATAGAGCTGTTTCATCTGCGCCACGATGCTCCACCCGCCGCCAAAGGTGAAGCAGCCAAATTTCACGAATTGAAGAAAGAGTGCCCAGAACACAGCAGAATTTTTCATCACAGGCCTCATTGCAACCTATCACCAGAATCCCTACGAAAGAACTTCAGGCCATGCATGCCGCTAAAAGTATAACACGATGAAAGGATGCCCTGCCGGGTGGGGCATCTGCTTCCTGTGATATAATGAAAAATATGGAGGGCTGGCCGAGTGGTCGATGGCGGCTGACTTGAAATCAGTTGAGGTGCAAGCCTCCAGGGGTTCGAATCCTCTGCCCTCCGCCAAGATTAAGAATTAAGCCGTTTCAACTCCTTATTCGTCATGGTCTCGTTATCGTTCAGGCAATCTTCGACACTTTTTCCTCCATAAAAGCACCGTCAGGTTAAAAAAAGGCGAGGATCGCGTCCCCGCCCTCAAGGTTTTATCTTGTTATTCCAGCACAGCGCCCTTATCGGCGGAGCTCACCAACTTCGCGTAGCGCGCCAGGTAGCCCGTCTTGATCTTTGGCTCCGGGCAGACCCAGGCCTCACGGCGGCGGGCCAGTTCCTCATCGGAGACCTTCAGCTCGATCTTGCAGGCCGGGATGTCGATGGCGATAACGTCCCCTTCTTTGACCAGCGCGATGTTTCCTCCGGAGGCCGCCTCCGGGCTGACGTGCCCGATGGACGCGCCCCGGGTCGCCCCGGAGAAGCGACCGTCCGTGATGAGGGCCACGCTCTCCCCCAACCCCATGCCGCAGATAGCCGACGTGGGGTTCAGCATCTCCCTCATGCCGGGGCCGCCCCTGGGCCCCTCGTAGCGAATGACCACCACATCCCCGGCCTTTATCTTCTTGTTGTAGATCGCGGCGATGGCGTCGTCCTCGGAGTCGAACACCCGGGCCGGGCCCTCGTGGACCATCATCTCCGGTGCCACGGCCGACTGCTTCACCACGCAGCCGTCCGGAGCCAGGTTGCCGCGAAGCACCGCGATGCCGCCGTTCCCGGAGTAGGGCTTTTCAATGGGACGGATGATCTCCGCATCCAGGTTTTCCACGCCCTCAAGGTTCTCCGCGACGGTCTTCCCCGTGGCGGTGAGCAGCGACGTGTCCAGCAGGCCCTTCTTCGTCAGCTCCTTCATCACGGCGTAAACGCCCCCGGCCCGGTCCAGGTCCTCCATGAAGGTGTCGCCCGCCGGGGCCAGGTGGCAGAGGTTCGGCGTGCGGGCGCTGATCTCGTTGGCCGCGTCCAGGCTGATGGTGACGCCCGCCTCATGGGCGATGGCCGGCAGGTGCAGCATCGTGTTGGTGGAGCAGCCCAGGGCCATGTCGACGGTCTCCGCGTTGTGGAAGGCCGCGGCGGTCATGATGTCGCGGGGACGGATGTTCTTCCGCACCAGCTCCATCACCTGCATGCCGGCTTTCTTGGCCAGGCGGATGCGGGCGGAGAGCGGCGCGGGGATCGTGCCGTTGCCCGCCAGGCCCATGCCGATGGCTTCGGTCAGGCAGTTCATGGAGTTGGCGGTGTACATACCCGAGCAGGAGCCGCAGGAGGGGCAGGCGTTCTCCTCATAGTCCAGCACGCCCTGCTCGTCCAGCGTCCCGGCCTTGTAGGCGCCCACGGCCTCGAACATGTGGCTCAGGCAGGTGCGGCGGCCATCCGGAAGATGGCCCGCCAGCATGGGACCGCCGGAGCAGAAGATGGCGGGGATATTCAGACGGG
>JAEEGY010000200.1 GCA_016280565.1 Fretibacterium sp. | reverse complement strand
GATAACCCTGGCCCTACTTTTGCCACTCCAAAGCAAAGGCAGCCATGGCGGCCACGCCGGTCCACAACACGGACTCGTTTACCATGAAGTGCGCGTTGTGGTGCGGACGGTCGCGTTCGTCCCCAAAGGTCGAGCAGTGGTAGAAGAACGCACCGGGGATGGTCTTCGTGTACTCGGCGAAGTCCTCCGCGCCGGTGGTGGGCATGGCGATCTCATGCTCAAATTCCGTGCCCAGCTCCTTGTGGATGATGTCGCGCATTTTCAGAGTCAGCGCCTCGTCGTTGACAACGGGGGGAAGGTCACTGGAGAAGGCCACGGTCCCCGTCCCGCGCAGGGAGGCTGCCTCCTGTTCCACAGTCTGGACGATGCGCTCCTTCATGAACGCGCTGTTCTCCGCGCTGAAGCTGCGGATAACGCCTCTGAAGCGGCAGAAGTCTGCCACAATGTTGGTGGTCGTGCCGCCCTCAATATGTCCCACGGTGAGGACCCTGGGGTCGAATGGATTCATCTCTCGGCTCACAATGAGCTGGAGCTGGGAGATGATGTGGGCCGCCATGGTGATGGTGTCCACCCCCAGGTGAGGCGTGGCACCGTGGGCGCTCTTACCCTTCAGTTCCACGTTGAAGGTGGTCGTGGCCGCCATGAAGGGCCCCACCTTCCATCCAATCTGCCCAGCCTTGAGTCCGGCCCAGAGGTTGCCGGTGTGGAGACCGATGATATAGTCCACTCCGTCCAGGGCTCCGTCCTTCACCATGACCGCCGCGCCGTTGGCGGGCTCCTCCGAGGGCTGGAAGAGGAATCGCACGGTCCCGGCCAGCTGGTCTTTGGCCTCGCAGAGAAGTTTCGCCGTGGCCAGCAGCATGGCGGTGTGAACGTCGTGACCGCAGGCGTGCATACAACCGTTGTCCGACGCAAAGGGCAGCCCTGTCTCCTCACGGATGGGCAGCGCGTCCATGTCCGCGCGCAGAGCCAGCGTCTTTCCCGGCTTGCCCCCTACGAGGTCCGCCGTCACTCCGTGCCCGCCGCCGATGCCGCGGCGGATGTTCTTGAAGTCCATAGCCTCCAGCTCGCGGACGACGACGCCCTCGGTGAAGGGCAGGTCAAAACTCAGCTCCGGGTGTGCATGCAGCTCGCGTCGGATCCCCACGGCGTAGTCATTCAGCTCTGCTGCCCTTTTCTTAATATCCATTGTATGTATCCTCCCCTATTTGTTTAATCCCTTCAAATATTATACAATAGAGTGCAGTGGTCCCTTTCTTTGCAATCTTATAGATTAAGGAGGACATTTGGATGTTCAGGAAAGTGGCATTGATATCGTTGCTGGTCTTGTTCCTGCCGGTGTTCGCCAACGCGGCGGAGAGCGAGGATACGAAACAGGCCGCCCAGACGCCCGCTGAGACGCCCGCTTCGTCGGAGCGGTTAGAGAAGACACTGGAGGACCGGGAAGCGGAGCTGGAGATCCGGGAGTCAGGGTTGGCGAAGCGCGAGGAAGTCCTGAAAGCTAATGAAGACAAACTGGCCAAGCAGGAAGAAGCCCTGAAGTCTAACGAGGACAAGCTTGCGAAGCGTGAAGAGACGCTGAAGGCCAACGAGGCCAATCTGGCCAAGCGTGAAGAGGCGTTGAAGATCAATGAGGGGAAGCTGGCAAGCCGTGAAGAGGCCCTGAAGGCTAACGGGGCCATGCTGGCAAAACGAGATGAGACGCTAAAGGCCAACGAAGCCGCTCTTGCGAAGCGCGAAGAAGCCCTGAAAACCAACGAGGCCAATCTGGCCCGCCGGGATTCGGACTTGACAAAGAAAGCCCAGGCCCTGACGGCCCAGGCCGCCGAACAGGAGGCCGCCTTTGAGAAGCAGGAAAAGGAGCTGAAGGAAAGGAGCCGGACGATGACCGTCCAGGCGGCGGAGAAGGAGGCCGCCCTGCTGAAGCGGGAGGAAAGCGCTGCCGCCAAGGCAAAGGAGCTTGAGAAGTCTGCGGCTGCAATGACTGAGAGGGAGAACGCCCTTGCCCAGCGGGAGGCCGATCTGGCAGAGAAGACCCGGGCCGCGGCCGTTCAGGCGGCGGAGCGGGAGTCCAGTTTCACGAAGCGGGAAGCGGAGCTTGCGGAGAAGACCCAGGCCCTGGAGGCCCAGACGGCATCCCGCGACGCAGAGCTCAATGCGCGGCTTGATGCCCTCCGCGAGGATGAAGCCATTCTGAGGACGCTTCCGGCCTTTGCTCCCAATGATTCTACAGAGGCTGTGCTCATCGTGAGTTATCCGATCCCCGCGGCCGTCAGGAAGGAACTGCTTGCGCTTCACCAGAGCGCTGCCGGCAAGTACCGCGCTAACCGCCTGACTCAGGCCTTCGAGGACTACGTCAAGGCGTCGGAGCTCCAGCCGAAGGTCGATTACCTCTCGCCCTATTGGGCCGCAGCCACGGCGGAACGGATCAAAAACAAGAGGGGCGAAGCCCTCGCCTGGGTCAACAAGTCCCTTGAGATCAATCCGGACTACAAGCCGGCTCAGGCTCTCAAGAAGAAGCTGGAGCCCAAGAGTGCGAAACCCGCTCCCAAAAAGGGAAAAAAGAAGTAGGGCATGATTAAGCTCTTCATCATCGCGGATGATTTCACGGGGGCGCTGGACACCGGCGTTCAGTTCGCGGCTCATGGGGCCTCCACGCGGGTCGTTACCCGCCTGGAGTGCAATCTGGCTTCGGAGGACGTTGATGTGCTCGTTCTGGATGCTGAAACGCGGCATCTTCCCCCGACGGATGCCTATTGGGTCGTTCGCGAAGCTGTGCTGGCCGCTCGTGGTGTTCCCTACGTCTACAAGAAGACGGACTCCGTTCTGAGAGGGAACATCGGTGCCGAGCTCGCCGCGGCCATGGACGCCCGGGGGGTGGAGGGCATGCCCTTCATCCCCGAGCTGCCCTCCATGGGCCGTGTGGCCCGCGAGGGGATTTATTATGTTGGCGGCGTCCCCGTCTCTAAAAGCCCGTTGGGTCAGGACCCCTTTGACCCCGTCACCACCTCCGACATTCGGGCCCTCATCACCCGTCAGACGGACAGAACCGTGTCCATCCGCGAGCTTGGGGTGAATACGAAAGCCTCGTTTTCCGGCATTGTGGCCTACGACGCGGAGACGGACGAGGATCTGGTTCGGATCGGCCGGGAGCTTGGCCTGGAGAGGCTCCACCTGTCGGCCGGGTGTGCGGGCTTCGCCGCCGTTCTGGCTGAGATGCTGGAATTTACAGGAACAGCCCCGAATATCTCCTCCGTGCCCAGGGCTTTCTTTATGATCTGCGGCAGCGTGAACCCCGTTACCCGCGTTCAGGTTGCGAAGGCCATTGAGGCAGGCTTTACGCGAATCTGGATGGGCGATGAATCGGCCCTTAATGGCCCCATGACCAGCCGGATGATTTTGGACGCCAATCAGCAGATCGAAAAACCGGCTATCCTGCCAGGGGGGGAT
>JAEEGY010000199.1 GCA_016280565.1 Fretibacterium sp. | reverse complement strand
TGGTCAACCTTCGTATATTCGAGGATGCCGACGACAAGATGAACCTCTCCCTGCTGGACGTGGGAGGGGCCGCGCTTCTCGTTTCACAGTTCACGCTTTACGGGGACTGCCGGAAGGGCCGGCGCCCTTCCTTTGTTGGGGCGGCTGGGGCGGAGGAGGGACGCCGGCTTTACGCGTATTTCGTGGAGAAGGTCCGCAGCTTCGGTGTGGAGGTGGGCTGCGGGGTCTTCCAGACGCACATGGAAGTGGAGATTTTAAACGACGGCCCCGTGACGCTGGTCGTGGACACGGAAAAAAACAAAAAAGAGTGAGCCAAACCCGCTGATTCTACATCTTTAAACTTATGTATAAAAGCTGGGACACACAGCGTTGGGTGCTTTATTCTTCCGGAGTATAATTAAGTATAATATTTTCGTTTTAGGGAAAAGTCTAAACGATTGGGGATATTAAAAGATGCCAAAGTTAAGCGATAGGGTGGGAACGTTCACGGACTCCGTGATCCGGAGGATGACCCGCATCAGCAATCAATATGGAGCGATCAACCTGTCTCAGGGGTTCCCGGACTTCGACCCGCCAAAGGAGATGCTGGACGCCCTGGCGAAGATCGCCTACAACGGCCCGCACCAGTACGCCATCACGTTTGGGGCGAAAAATCTGAGGGAGGCTCTGTGCGCCAAACAGAGCCGCGCCATCGGCCGGACGCTGGACCCCGAAAACGAGATCGTCATCACCTGCGGCGGCACGGAGTCCATGATGTGCGCCATGATGACGATCTGCAACCCCGGGGACAAGGTGATGGTCTTCTCCCCGTTCTACGAGAACTACGGGGCCGACGCCATCCTGTCCGGGGCGGAGCCCATCTACATCCCCCTGGTGCCCCCGGAGTACAACTTCGACCTGAGCCTCATCGAGAAGGGCTTCCGCGAGGGGGCCAGGGCCATCATCATCTGCAACCCCTCCAACCCCTGCGGCAAGGTCTTCACCCGGGAGGAGCTGACGGCCATCGGCGAGCTGGCGGTGAAGTACGACGGCTTTGTCGTCACCGACGAGGTGTACGAGCACATCGTCTTTGACCCTTACAAACACGTCTATGCGTCAGGCCTGCCGGGGATGTTCAACAACACCATCACCTGCAACTCCCTCTCCAAGACGTTCTCCATCACGGGCTGGCGGCTGGGTTACCTCATCGGCCCGGCGGACGTGGTGGATGCGGCCCGAAAAGTCCACGACTTCCTGACCGTCGGGGCTGCCGCCCCGCTCCAGGAGGCCGCGGTGACCGGCCTGAACCTGCCGGAGAGCTACTACGCGGACCTGAAGGCCCTCTACACCAAAAAGAGGGACTACTTTATCTCCGGGCTGGACCGCATCGGCCTGAAGCACAACGTGCCCCAGGGCACCTACTTCGTCATGGTGGACATTCAGGAATTCCTGGACCTGCCGCAGTTCAAGGGCTGGACGGACCTGGCCTTCTGCGAGTGGATGATCAAAAATGTGGGCGTCGCGGCGGTGCCGGGTTCCAGCTTCTTCAGGGAGCCCGTGAACAACCTCATCCGGCTGCACTTCGCCCGCCAGGAGTCCACGCTGGACGAGTCGCTGCGGCGGCTGGGAAAGTTAAATGAGCTGGTGAAGCGCTGAAAACCGGGGCGGAAGCGAACCTCCTGTCCGCCGTTTGTGTTCAGAATTTTATTTTTTAAATCTATACTCAAAAACTGTTTACTTTTGCCTGGGGGGGTGTTATAATACGGGCACCCTGGGAGAGGGGCAGGACCCCGACCCGGTGAAAAATCTGATATTCAGGAGGTTCTATCATGAAAAAGCTGAGTAAGTTTGCGTTGGGTCTGGTTGTTCTTTCTGTTCTGGTGGCGGCGGGGAGCTGCTTTGCCGCGGACCTGAAGTTCACGAAGCCGGATGACCTGAAGGCGGCCAAGATCGGGACACAGCGGGGCACCATCGCGGAGGGCATTGCGCGCAACATGCTGGGCGACAAGGCGAGCGAGCAGCTCACCACCTACGAGAAGGCCACGGACGTCGTCGCGGCGCTGAAGCTGGGCAAGGTAGAGGCCGCCATTATGGACGAAGCCCCGGCGGTCCAGTTCAAGAAGCAGGACCCCGAGACGCTGACCATCCTGCCGGACGCAATGACGACAGAGGAGTATGCCATTGGCTTCAAGCAGGGCAACAAGGAGCTGCGGGAGCAGGTCAACAAGGCGCTGGCGGAGATCAAGGCGGACGGGACCCTTGAGGCCATCATGCTGAAGTACAAGGAGGACCCCACCGTCCCCAAGCCGGAGGACATCGACCTGCACAAGGGCGCGAAGGGCGGCAAGCTCTATGTGGGCACCGAGTCGGGCTTCCCTCCCTATGACATCAAGGTGGGCGACGGTTACACGGGCATCGACATCGAGATGTGCGCGGCCATCGCGGGGAAACTGGACAAGGAGCTGGTCATCGTCGCCTATCCCTTTGACTCCCTGTTCATGGCAGTGAACGGCGGCAAGGTGGACATGATCTGCGCGGGCATCACCGTCAACGAGGAGCGGAAGCTGTTCACCGACTTCTCCGACCCCTACGAGAACGCCAAGCAGGTGGCCGTCGTCCTGACGAAGGACTACGTCCCGGCGAAGTAAGAGAAGATAACCGTTTCAAATTCCAGCTTACAAACGGCCCGCGGACAGCGGGCCGTTTGTGGTGTAATATATCGGTTGTCCCACGCGGAAGGCCCACCAGAGCCGCCGTCATCAAAAAAGAGAGGTTTTTGCCCTATGTCCAAAATAAAACTCATCGCCAGCGATATAGACGGCACGATGGTCCCGAGCGGGGCGACATCGCTCCGGCCGGAGGCCTTTGAGCTCATCCGGAGGCTCCAGGAGAAGGGGATCCTGTTCTTCGCGGCGAGCGGAAGGCCCTATGGGAACCTTCAGCGGCTTTTTGCCCCGGTGAAGGAGCAGATCGGATATCTGTGCGAGAACGGCTGCTTCAGTTTTTATCACGACCGCCTGCTGCACCGGGAGCGGATGGACCGGGAGCTGGGGCAGGACATCATCCGCGCGGTGATACGGAAGGACGGCGCGGAGGTGATGGTGGCCGGGCTCATGAAGGAGTATATCCAGCCCAAGGACCCGGATTTTTATCACTACCTGAACGACGTGGTGAAGTATGACATTGAGGTCGTCCCCGACATCCTGAACACGGAGGAGGACTACATGAAGGTGTCCGTCTATGAGCGGGAGGGCGTGGGCGACGGGCGGTATTGGCGGGATATGTTCGGCAGCCGCTGCGCTGTCGTCACCAGCGGCCTTGTGTGGATGGACACCATGCCCCACGGCGTCAACAAGGGCTCTGCGCTGGCCCGCGTGCTCCGTGAGCTGGACATTTCCCCCCGGGAGTGCCTGGCCATTGGCGACAACGAGAACGACAGGGAGATGCTGGAGCTGGTGGGATATCCCGCAGCCGTCAAAAGCGCGAAGCCGGAGATCCGCGCCATCGCAAAGATAGAGACGGACACCGTGGAGCACCTGTTCCAGGACATCCTTGAGAAGATTTGAGCGCTCCTCCCCTGCCCCTACGTTACCATCCGTCGGCCGGGGGGATAAACGGAGCGCAGCCGGGAGTAAAAACCGGACTGCGCTGTTTTGATGAGGTTTTTTCATGCCATGAAGACTGGATTTTATTTATTCAACAGGTCGCTGTGTGTCCCTGTGCGAACCAGGGTCAGGACCAACATATTCTCTTTTATGCGATAAAGCATCAGCCAATCCGGCTGAATATGACATTCTCTGTGTCCAAGCCAGTTGCCAGTCAGAGGATGATCCCGATTATGGGGAGGAAGCGGTTTCCCCTCGGCGAGGAGGGCAATGACCTCTTCGAGCAGTTCGATATTTCGTCCTTGCCTGACAGCGCGTTTATAATCCTTCCGAAACTGCGCCGTTGGTTTTACCGTATACTTTGTCTTCCTCATTGGCGCAAACTGGCAAATAAGACGTCAAGGTCATCATATCCATTTACGGAGGGGTCATTCTCAATACGTTCCGCCTCCCTCATCGCGGCCATTGTCTCCGCGTTGGGCTCTCCAGTGGAACAGTCTGCCCCATACTCCATCACAAAAGGCAATGTATATGTTTTTTTTCGTTTAACTGCGGCAACTGGCATCGTTAGCTCCTCCTCGTTGAAATCACACACGGCCCATTATATCAAACTACCCCTCCGCCCCGCCAGACGACGATGACCCAGCGGCCCAGCCTCAGATAGAGGACCAGACGGCGTTTGTGCAGTCTTGCCATGATAGGTTTTCCTCCTTCGCGAAAAGGATACCCGTCCCGCGACGGACGAGTCAATGCGGAGATTTTTAGTTTCCGCAAAGTCTTTAGCCCCCCCCGGAGCATCGCGGTACCTATTCATGCCGACTGTGCAGTCATTTTTGATTGTAGCATAAAAAAGCTCCCCTTTAGGCCCCGGCATTCGCGTTACCGGGAAAGGGGAGGAAAACCTATCATGATGAGATCATTATACCACATCCCCTCCCTTTGTCATCCCGGCGTTCGCGGCGCTGGGACAAGGAGGGGGCCCCCGCGCCAGGTGGCCCGGGGCTCCATGCTATAATCAGTTCAGTTTACGATTTTGAAATTATGGGAGGTATGTTTCACCATGAAGAAAGTTTTATGCGGAATCCTGCTGCTCGCCACGCTGCTGTCCTTCGCACCGGCGGCGGGGGCTGCGGAGTTTAAGCTCTTCAGCTGGTATTCCTCGCAGGTTTGCCTGTTCGACGACAAGCCGGACTACGACACAGCATTGTTTGATTGCCTTGTTCTGGAACTTGACAGCAAGGTTGTGGCAAACGATCTCCACATGAACGCGAAAGGAACGATCACCGTCAACGGAAGCTTCAAGTACGCGGAGGGTGAAGATCCGGATAAAACGGTTACAAACGGGAGCGCAAGTGTAGCTCTCGAGAAGGATATGGAGAAAGGGAAACCGCTTAGCTATCTTTCACAAACCCCATTTTGGGGCAATGCCGTGGCCGGGGGAAGCCTCAACGGAAAGAAGGTCTCCTGGAGCTTTGACGGCACGACGGACCTGCAGGATGGAGAGGCCACCCTGCCCAACTTTATCAGCACGAAAGATCAGCTTACGGCGGCCGTTCCCTACATCACGCTGAACCGCGACAGCAGCAAGGCCATCACGGGCTTTGCGGTGAGCATGGTCATGTCCGATGACACGACGACGCCAGTGGCTGTCGAAAACGTCCGTCTCCTGGTGGCCTTTGATTCGGGAACAGCCTGGGAGACATACGAGTGGTCAGATGGCTCAAACTGGAAGGCCTATGCGGGCGCGCCTCTGACCAACACGCTGAGCGAACCCATCGCGGAACAGGACTTCCGTGGAATGGAGGTGTGCGTACGCAAGGATGGCGATGATGTCGCATACCGCTGGCTGTTCTTCCCCAGCATCGCCAGCGATGAGGGGCTCATCCTTCTGCCTCCGGACGGCAAATCCATCACAACGGGCAGCGACAAGAACACGATCACCCTGTCCGTGGGTGAAAAGATAGCGGTGAAGGGGAAAGAAGGATGCACATTTGACTATATTTTCTCCGATGATCCGTCATCAGTCCTCCGCACTGAAGGTTTCAAGCATAGTGGTACGGACGGATCGATCATTGCGAATAAGGCCGGAACGGCGACGTTCCGCCTGGGCTATTACCTGAACAACGCGAACGCCCATTTGAATTGGTACTACATCAGTAAGCCTCTTGAGATCACGGTGATGGGATCACGGTGACGGGCGAGGAAACCAACAAGAGCGGCTGCGACGCGAAGCGCAGCACGGACCAAATGTGCCCGCGGAGATGGACAGCAGCCGCTCAAACATTTCGGCGCCAGGCCGGTGCGCCTGCGCGTTCTAAACTTCCCCCGAATAAAACTCCCTCAGTCTCGCTTGCGCTCAACAGCCTGTGCCCTGTGGGTACTCCCTCAGAGAGGGAGCCTTAAAGCACTCCTCCTCCTCGTTGAAATCACACACGGCCCATTATATCAAACCATCCCTCCGCCCCGCCAGACTGCCCGCCGGAAAACCTGCCGGTCAAAAAGCAAAAAAACGGAGCACAGCCGGGGGACGGGGTGTTCGCCCCGTAAAGACGAACCAACATCGGGGGATGCCCGATGTAGTCTTTAGCGGCTGCCGGTGGTATTGATACGGTCCCTCAGATGATGGCTCCGTGGTCAAGATAAAATTATAACAGATATAAAAAAAGAGGTCCCCCTACACTCACTGTTTACGGCAATGAGAAAGGGGGAGGACCCTCAATGAATTGGATAAGCAAATTATACCACATCCCCTCCCTTTGTCATCCCGGCGTTCGCGGCGCTGGGACAAGGAGGAGACATCTGAAATGTCGGGGTCATTATACGTCCTTCCTCACCTTGGAAATTTTCTCCAAAGTGTGATAAAATGCGACAATTAAGCGAGATCGCACTCCGGCTGCGGACGCGCCGGGATAATGTTGAGGTAATACGGCTCATCTCGGCCCGGTCTGCAAATAGAAAGGAGCAGAGACTTTATGAGCGTGGAATTTCGAGGTGAATACCCCCGCACGAGGCGGGAGAGAAGGAAGGCGCTTCTTGCGCTGAAGGATCTTCGGGACGAGGATATAGATTA
>JAEEGY010000198.1 GCA_016280565.1 Fretibacterium sp. | reverse complement strand
TGCTATCACTCCGACCTCTCGGTGTACGGTGCCTGTCGCCTCTGCACGGTGGAGGAGGACAAGGGCCGCATGTGGGCCTCCTGTTCTGAGCGCCCCCGGGACGGAATGAATATCCGCACCAGCACGCCGCGGTTGGTGAAATACCGCCGGATGATCCTGGAGCTGCTGCTGGCTGCCCATGACCGGGACTGCACCACCTGCGTCCGCAGCGGCGAGTGCGACCTTCAGACCCTGGCGCACCGGCTGGGCGTCGGCTCCGTGCCCTACGAGAGTCACACGGGGCACCATCCTCTGGACATGAGCTCGCCGTCCATCATCCGCAACCCCAACAAGTGCATCCTCTGCGGAGACTGCGTGCGCGTGTGCGACAACGTGCAGGGCGTCAACGCCATCGACTTCGCCGGCCGCGGGGCCAAGGCCATGGTCATCCCGGCCTTTGACAAACCCATCGCGGAGACGGATTGTGTGAACTGCGGCCAGTGCCGCGTCGTCTGCCCCACGGGTGCCATCAGCATCAACACCAACGTCCGTGCCGTGTGGGATGCTCTGGCGGACCCCAACGTCAAGGTCTTTGCCCAGATCGCCCCGGCCGTCCGTGTGGCGGTGGCGCATTCCTTTGGCGGAGAGCGCGGGGAGAACGTCATCGGCAAGTTGGTCGGCGTGATGCACCGCCTGGGCTTTGACGAGGTGTACGACACGACCTTCGGCGCGGATCTGACCGTCATCGAGGAGAGCAAGGAGTTCCTGAACCGTCTGGCGGATGGCGGGCCCTTCCCGCTGTTCACGTCCTGCTGCCCGGCGTGGGTGAGCTTCTGTGAAAAGCGCTGGCCGGAGTACGTGCCGAACCTCTCCACGACGTACTCGCCGCTCCAGATGCTGGCCTCCGTGGCGCAGGAGTACTTCCGCGACCCGCAGAAGAACTGCGGCAAGAAGATCCTGTCCGTGGGCATCATGCCCTGCACGGCCAAAAAGGCGGAGATACTGCGCGAGGACACGAAGTTCCACGGCAAGGCCAACGTCGATTACATCCTCACCACCGAGGAGCTCATCACCATGATCAAGCGCGCGGGTATCCGCTTTGAGAACGTGGAGATCGAGTCCGCAGATATGCCCTTCGGCATCGGCTCCGGCGCGGGGGTCATCTTCGGAAACTCCGGCGGCGTGATGGAGGCTGTGCTGCGCTGGCTCTCCGACGGGCACGACCGCATCGCACTGGAGCAGGTCCGCAACAGCGGCGTCCGTGGCGACGGGGCGGAGACCCTGAGGGAGTTCACGTTCAACTACCACGGGCACGAGATCAAGGCCGCCGTGGTCAGCGGCCTGGCCGAGGCCAACGAGCTGCTGAAGCGCGTCAAGTCCGGCGAGGCGATGTATCACATCGTCGAGATCATGGCCTGCCGCCGGGGCTGCATCATGGGCGGCGGACAGCCCACCCACGCGGGGCCGCGCACCAAGCTGGCCCGTGCCAAGGGGCTCTACGACTCCGACATCTCCACGCAGATCAAGAAGTCCAACGAGAACCCGCTGGCCCTGTCCGTCTACGAGACGATCATCCGCGGCCGGGAGCACGAGCTGCTGCACCGGCAGATACACAACAAGGCGTAAAAGGAAGGAGCAAAGATTATGGATCACGACAGCGTACTTGCTGAAGTGGAGCGTCTTCGGGACGACATGGTCGCGGCGCTGAGCCGCATTTGCGCCGTCCCCGCCATCTCGCCGCACAACGGCGGGACCGGCGAGGAGGAGAAGGCCCGCGAGATCGAGAAGCTGGTGGCGGAGCTGGGCCTGGGCAGCGTCAGGTGGGAGCGCGTGGATGATGCCAGGTCCCCCACGGGCAATCGCCCCTCGCTCTTCATGGAGTTCCCGGGGAAACAGAAGCGCCGCCTCTGTATCCTCACCCACATGGACGTCGTGCCGGACGGGGACCGTTCCCTCTGGACCGTGGACCCCTTCGACCCCGTGGTGAAGGGCACGCGGCTCTACGGCCGCGGCGTCAGCGACGACAGCGGACCCCTCATCTCCTCCCTCTATGCCCTGAAGGCGCTGCTCAACGCCGGGGAGAAGCCGGAGTACACGGTGCTCCTGGGCTTCCTGGCGGACGAGGAGCTGGGCAGCCACTTTGGTCTGGAGCCCCTGATGGACCGGAACATCTTCCGCTCGGATGACCTGGTCCTGACCCCCGACCATGGCAACGACGCGGGGGACTTCATCGAGATCGCCGAGAAGGCCATGTGGAAGCTGGAGTTCACCGTGCTGGGCAAACAGTCCCACGCCAGCACGCCCAACGTGGGGCTGAACGCCTGCCGTGTGGCGAACCTCCTGGCCCTGGAAGTGGACGAAGCGCTGCACAAGGCGTTCCCCGACGAGGACGCCCGCTTCGACCCGCCCGTCTCCACCTTCGAGCCCACGCGGCGCTTTGCCAACGTGCCCAACACCAACACCGTGCCGGGGCGCGAGCGCTTTGAGTTCGACTGCCGCGTGCTGCCCTCCGTGTCCCTGGACGCGGCGTTCGACGTGGTGGAGAAGGTGCGGAAGGACGTGGAACGGCGCACGGGGGCGAAGATCGAGCTGAATGTGGACCGGTCTGACGCGGCCCAGCCCACAAGGGAGGACAGCGACATCGCCCGGCTTTTGGTGGGCTCCATCCGCAGCGTGCTGAAGATAGACCCAAAGATGGGCGGCATCGGCGGCGGCACCTTCGCCGCGTTCTTCCGCCGGAAGGGCATCCCCGCGGTGGTGTGGTCCCAGGAGAACGAGGGCGTGGCTCACCAGCCGGACGAGTTCACAGAGATCGCTTACGTCGTCAACAACGCCAAGGTCTTCGCGCTCATGATGATGGGCGGCGCAGAATAACAGGACTACAGGAGGGGAGCGCGCGCTTCCTCCGACAGGCAAGGATGCCTTAGTGCCGCGAGCGGCGCAGGATGCGCCCGCTTGCGAGAGGCCTGATTTTATACAACTGAGGAGGTCGTTTGAATGGCACTTTTCGCTCAGGACAAGAACCTTGCGCTGGAGTTGGTCCGTGCAACGGAAGCGGCCGTCATGGCCAGCGGACGCAAGTTCGGCGGCGGGAACAAGAACGAAGTGGACCGCGCCGCCGTTGAAGCCATGCGGTATATGCTCCACGGCGTGGCCATGAAGGGAGTCATCGTCATTGGCGAGGGCGAGAAGGACGAGGCCCCCATGCTCTACAACGGCGAGCCGGTGGGCAGCGGCGACGGTCCGGAGATGGACATCGCGGTGGACCCTATCGACGGCACGCGCCTGATGGCCAACGGGCAGGGCGGGGCCATCGCGGTCATCGCGGCCGCCGAGCGCGGGGCCATGTTCAGCCCCCAGGACCTGTTCTATCTGGATAAGATCGTCACCGGCCCCGAGGCGGCGGACGCTATCGACATTCAGGCCCCCATCAAGTACAACGTCAACATCGTGGCCAAGGCCAAGGGCAAGTCGATCCAGGATACCACCGTCGTCATGCTGGACCGTCCGCGCAATGAAAAGCTCCGGGATGAGGTTCGCAAACTGGGGGCCCGTATCCGCCTGATCGGGGACGGCGACGTCCTCGGCGCGCTGATGACCTGTCTGCCGGGCCACGAGAAGGCCGACCTGCTGCTGGGCAGCGGCGGCTCCCCGGAGGCCGTCATCACCGCCTGCGCCATCAAGTGTCTGGGGGGCGCCATGCAGTGCCGGCCGTACTTCCGCAACGCTGAGGATGAGGAGAAAGCCAGGGCCCGCGGCCTGACCCGCGAGACGGTCCTGACCCTCGACGACCTGGTGAAGGGCGACAACGTCTGCTTTGCGGCCACGGGCGGCTCGGACGGCGACCTGCTGAAGGGCGTCTCTTACCACGGGACCCACATCGAGACCCATTCCCTCTGCATGAGGGGCAAGACGGGGACGATCCGCTACATCAACGCCATCCACTCCCAGAAGAAGCTCTCCGAGATGGGCTCCAGCATCGACTACAGCCCCAACGTAAGGGAGATTTAGACAGCCTTCCCCTTCACAAATCTTTCATAAGGATGAAGTATACTTATCCCCGTGATGAAGTTGAGGTCACGGGGATTCTTAACCCCCATAGGGAGGGATAGAGGATGAGGATGCCGTCGGGTTTAATCGCCCGCACCGTGTGGCTGGTGTGCGCGCTCCTGCTTGCCCTGCTTTTGTGCGCGGGGGCATGTGCCGCAGAAAACAAGGAAGAGAACACCGCCCTCTCGCTGGAGGAGTGTCTGACCCTGGCGCTGGAGAACCACCCCTCACTGCGGGGCGCGAAGGGCGCCACGCGCGCGGCGGAGGCGGCGCTGGAGCAGGTCAAAGTGAACAACCGCCTCACCGTCACCGCCACGGGCGGAGTGAATTACGACGGGGATTACGAAGATTGGGACGACCGCTACCATTCCGAGAGCGCCCGCGTCACGGCGTCAAAGCTGCTCTATGACACGGGGCGTAACCGCATTCAGAAGGAGATGCAGGCCGAGACGGTGAAGGGGAACCGCGAGAACGAGCGCAAAACCCGCGTCAGCGTCGCGGCAGACGCCAAGCGGGCCTACTACACACTGGTCCTGAAGATACTGAACCGCGACGTGGAGCGGGAGAAAGTGAACAACCTGGAGGAGCACCTCAAGACGGCCCGGGGGCTCTACGAGGTGGGGAACAGCCCCTTCATCGACGTCACCAAGGCCGAGGCGGACGTCGCCAGCGCGCGGACGTCGCTGCTGAAGGCTGAGAACGACATCCAGATCAGCCAGGAGGCCCTGTGGGTCGCGATGGGCGTGGAGGAGTCCGGCCCGGTCACCCTCGCCCTCTCCACGCGCCTCCTTCTGCCCCAGGTGGAGACGGGGATGGAAAGCCTTTTGACCACCGCGCTGGAGGACCGGCCCGACTACCGCCAGGTCCTGCACACCGTCCGGGCGCGGGAGCTGGGCATCACCAACGCGGCCCGCACCAGTTCGCCCACCATCACCGGGCAGCTCTCCAGCTCCTTCTCCGACCGCGAGAGCTCCTCGTCGTCGGAGAACTACGCCGTGGGGCTTTCCCTGAACATCCCCATCGTGGACGGCGGGGCGAAGGCCGCCGCGCTGGAGGCTGCCCGCGCTCAGTGGGACCAGGCCACCGCGGAGAGAGACAAGCTGCGCCAGCAGGTGGCCTATGGCGTGAGGAGCGCCGCCCTGTCCCTGTCCAACGCGGCCGAACGGGCCCGCTCGGCCGAAGCCAGCGTCCGCTATGCGGAGGAGAACCTTGAGCTTGCTCGGGGACGCTATGAGGTCGGAGTAGGGGACCCGCTGGAGCTCAGCGACGCCGTGATCTCGCTGGCCAACGCGCGTTTCACGTACTATCAGGCGCTTTACGACGCGCAGACCGCCCGGGCGGACCTGGACGAGGCGATGGGGCACCTGCCGCCGGAGCTGACAACGAGCTCAGAGGCGGCAAAACAGGAGGGAACGGACGATGGCAGGCATTAAGAAACTTCTCATTCTGGCTGTTCTGGCGGGCATCGGCTGGGGCGTTTGGTACATGTTCTTCCGCGTGGAGCCCGTGCAGTACGCGCTCACCACCTCGCCCATCACACGGGGGGACATCGTCTCCACGGTGACAGCGACGGGGGAGCTGAACGCCATCAGCGTCGTGGCGGTGGGTACGCAGATCTCCGGCACGATCGAGGAGCTCTATGTGGACTACAACTCCCCGGTCACGAAGGGGCAGCTCCTGGCCCTGGTGGACCCCTCCGTCCTGAGGCTCACCATGGGGGAGGCGGAGGCCAGCCTCGCCGTCTACAAGGCCAATGTCCAGAGCGCCCAGGCCTCCCTGGCGGACGCGGAGCGGCAGTACAAGCGCAACAAGGAGCTGTTTGACCGCAAGCTCATCGCCCGCAGCGAGGTGGACACCAGCGAGACGAACGTCTCCGTCCGGCGGGCGGCCCTCCAGGAGGCGCGGTCCCGCGTGGAGCAGGGCAAGGCGGCGGTGGAGCGGGCAAAGACGAACCTGGGCTACACGCGCATCGTCTCCCCGGTGAACGGTGTGGTCATCGACCGGCAGGTGGACGCAGGGCAGACGGTGGCGGCCAGCTACCAGACCCCCACCCTCTTCAAGATCGCCGAGGACCTCACCAAGATGCAGATCGAGACCAAGGTGGACGAGGCGGATATCGGCACCGTGGCGGAGGGCCAAAAAGTGACGTTCCGCGTGGACGCCTTCCCGGATGAGTCCTTTTCCGGAAAGGTCGTGCAGGTCCGCATTGCCCCCTCCACGACGGACAACGTCGTCACCTACACGGTGATCATTCATGTGGACAACCCCGAGCTGAAGCTGAAGCCCGGCATGACCGCCAACGTCTCCATCGAGACGGCGCGCTGTGAGAACGCGCTGCGCATCCCCGTGGCGGCCCTGCGCTTCACGCCGCCGGAGGCTTTGCTCCAGACGGTGTCCGTGGACCGGCGCGTCCTTGAGCAGCGTCAGACGCTGCATGAAGGCCTGGTGTGGGTGGGGGACAACGCTCGGCTCCGGCGGGCCGTGCCCGTCAACATCGGGATATCGGACAACCGCTGGGTGCAGCTCACCGGCGTCCGGGAGAGCAGCCCTGTCCTTCCCGGCGACGGCCGCAAACCGCCAAGGAAGCCCAGGGACGGAGAGCGTCCCGCCCCCAGGACAACGCTTGAGGAAGGGGACACCCTCGTCATCAATGCGCAGATGGGCGTGGCCCCCTCGGCGGGCGGCGGGCTGTTCGGCGGACCGGGACCCGGCGGCGGGCGGCGGCGGTAGCGGGGGGAGAGGCTATGCCGATCATTGAGGTGAAGGACCTCGTAAAGATATACAAGACGGGCGATGTCGAGCTTCGCGCGCTGGACGAGGTGTCGTTCTCCGTGGAGCGGGGGGAGTTCGTCTGCGTGATGGGGCCGTCAGGCTCCGGCAAATCAACGATGATGAACATCCTGGGCTGTCTGGACGTGGCGACCTCCGGCACCTATGCGCTGGACGGCATCGACGTGAAGGACCAGAACAAGGCGCAGCTGGCCGACGTGCGCAACCAAAAGCTGGGTTTTGTTTTTCAGGGGTTCAACCTGCTGCCTAAGGTGGACGCCGTGGAGAATGTCGAGCTGCCCCTGCTCTACCGCGGGGTCGCGGCCAACCTCCGGCGCAAGGCAGCTACCGAGGCGCTGGAGCGCGTGGGGCTGGGCCAGAGGCTCCACCACCGTCCCGCCCAGATGAGCGGCGGCCAGCAGCAGCGCGTGGCCATCGCGCGGGCCATCGTGGGGCGCGCCCCCATCATCCTGGCGGACGAGCCCACGGGCAACCTGGACACCAGGACCACCGTCGAGATCATGAACATCTTTACGGCGCTGCACAAGGAGGGCATCACCATCATCCTCGTCACCCACGAGCCGGACATCGCCACATGGAGCCAGCGGGTGCTGCGCTTCCGGGACGGCCGCCTCATTGCGGACGAGCCCGCCCCCAAAGGCCTCCAGACAGACAACGAGGTCAAGCCGGAGGAATAAAAAAAGAGCCCGCCTTTTGGCGGGCTCTTAAAATATTGAAGCTCAGGGGGAACTGACCCCCTGAAACCCCTAATTTTTCGAAAATGGCGGAGACGTAGAGATTCGAACTCTAGGAACGGCAAGCCGCTCAGTTGATTTCGAGTCAACCGCCTTCGACCACTCGGCCACGTCTCCAACGGTTTTTTATTATATCGAAGTTCGTGAGCTTGTCAAATCGCCCCCAGCAGCGTCCGCGCGTGTTCCTGGGCCTCCTCCAGGTCGGGGGAGCCCGACAGCATGCGCGCGATCTCCCTCACGCGCTCCTCGCCGTCAATAAAGCGGACCTGGGACTCGCCCTGTGCGGAGCGCTGAATGAGGATATGGGCGTCGCCCAGGGCGGCAATGGACGCCTCGTGCGTTACCAGCAGCACCTGGCAGCGGCGGGAGAGCTCCTTGAGCTTCATCCCGGCAAGGACGGCAGCCCGTCCCCCCAGCCCCGCCTCCACCTCGTCAAAGACCAGCGTGGGGGGCAGCCACTCGTCGGAGAGGGAGAGCTGGAGCGCCAAAAGCAGCCGGCTCAACTCCCCTCCGGAGGCGACCTTGTCCACACGGCCTGCCCTCTGACCGGAACGGAGGGTGAACTCCACCTCGTCCGCCCCGCCCCGGCGGAGCTTGTCCAGCTCTCTGAAATGGACCTCAAAGGTATTTTCCCCCATGGCCAGGTCCTTCAGGAGCGCGTTGACCCGGCCCTCCAGAGCGAGGGCGGCCTCCCGCCTCCCGCGCCTCAGCTCCATCGCCAGGGCGCTGGCCTGCCTCCTCAACTCACGGGATTCCCGCGACAGCTCCTCAAGCTGGGGATAACTTTTCTCCAGCCACTCCAGGCTCTCCCCGGCGTCGTGGCACCAGGCCAGCAATCCCTCCTCGTCCGCTGTGCCGGACAAACGCCTCAGACGGCGCAGCGCCCCAAGGTGTGCCTCGACGCGGTCGCGCTCCTGAACGTCCTCGTCTCCCGTCTCAACGGACTCGCGGGCCGTCTCCACAGCTTCCTCCAGGACACGAAGGGCCTCGCTGGCGGCGCGCTGCGTGTCCCGGCGCTGCTCCTCAGGAAGGATATCTAAAAGAGAGTCAAAAGCCCCCCGCACGTGGCTCAGGAGCCCCTGTTCGGAGAGCCCGCCGTCGAGCCGGTCGAGGTTCATCTGTGCTTTCTCCCGCTGGGAAATGCGACGGTTGAGGGCCGAGAGCTCCCCCTCCAGCCGGGCCTCCAGGCCCGGCTCCGGGGCCACGCGGCGGACAAGGCTCAGGACCTCGTTGGCGTTGGCGTAGCGCCTCTCGACCTCCGCCCGGCGAGCAGTCATGGCCCTCAGCTCCCGGTCGCAGGTCTGTGCCTGTTCAAAGATGCGGCGCAGCTCCGCGGCGGTCTCCTGAACGGAGGCGGCAGTGCAGGAGTCGATCATGGCGAGTTGACGCCCCTCGTCCAAAAGTTCCATCTGGGCAAACTGGCTCTGGATGTGAAGGAGACGCCCCGCAGCCAGGACGTAGGTAGCCAGGGGAATCTGGACCCCCTGAAGGGAGACCCGGGAACGGTTCTCGCGAAGGACGCGCCGGACGAGCAGTTCTCCCTCTCCGTCTGGCCGGAGATTGTCGTCCAGCTCACGGAACAGGGAGCGGTGTCCCTCCGCAATGAGGAAGCGTGCCTCGGTGCCTCCCTCTTCTTCCCCGGCCCTGAGGAGCTGCCCCGCTCCCCTCTTGCCTGCCACGAGCTCCAGTGCGCGGACGACGCTACTCTTGCCCGCGCCGCTCTCGCCGGTGATGACGGTGAGGCCGGGGCCGAAGGAGAGCTCCGCGCGGCGGATGCCCCCCACGTTCCAGAGGGTGAGGTCCCGCAACACGGAAAATTACTCCTGCCCCGTGCTCTGCCCCCAGCCCAGCTTCTCGCGGACCAGATCAAGGAAGCTGTGTCCGGGCAGCACGACGGTCTGGATGACCTTGTCCTGCGACAGTTCCACGTCAATGCGGTCGCCGGGGAAGACTTCGTAGGCCAACTGTCCGTCCTGCGTAAGGGTGATGTCGCGGGAGCTGCCCCGCGGGATGAGGGATATCCGGTCCGTGTCCGCTGCCATCAGCGGACGGGAGTAAAGCGTGTGGGCGCACAGCGGCGCCAGCAGCATGCTGTCCAGGTGAGGAGGGATGATGGGGCCGCCTGCGGAGAGCGCGTAGGCAGTGGACCCCGTCGGGGAGGAGACGATGACCCCGTCCGCCGGGAGCACGCCGAAGAACCGCCCGTCAAAGCGGACCTCTATGCGGAGCAGGCGGGCGATGGCGTTCTTGCTGAGCACGACGTCGTTGAGCGCGTAGAGGGTGTGCAGGGGCGCTCCGTCCCGGTACAGCACGCAGCGCAGAAGCCGTCGCTTTAAAACATCAAAATGGTCGTCAAGGATGTCCCTGAGGTTTTGCTCTGCCTCCTCAGGGTGGCTGGAGGCGAGGAACCCCAGGTGCCCCATGTTGATCCCGTGAAGGATGATCCCTGCGTCGAGGACGTAGCGCGCGGCGCGCAGAAAGGTCCCGTCCCCTCCAACGACGACAGCCAGCTTAACGGTCCTCAGCCATTCCTCGTCGCTGAGGCCCGCGGTGGTCAGCGCGGACGCCTCCTGATAGGGCAGAAGAAAGGGACAGCCGTTGTCCAGCCCCCACTGAAGGAGCCGCCGGGCCATCTCCACAGCCTCCGGCTTGCGGAGGTTGACGATCATCCCCAGGTCTTTCAACGCTTTCCTCTTCCCGTGGTCTCCATGGAAGGATCATAGACGCGGCAGCAGGCCCGGCCGGCGTTCTTGGCGCGGTAGAGGGCCCGGTCGCTTTCGTGGATAAGCTGGTCGATGGACTTCGCTGCGGCGGGGTCCGTCTGCGCGATGCCCGCGCTGATGGAGAGGTGCCTCATGGTCGCTTTCTGCCAGTAGTAGTCCATCAGTCGGGCAAGGAAGGCGTTGACCCTTGCCTCGGTGTTTCCGATGCCCCTCTTCCCCAGCAACACCACCATGAACTCATCGCCGCCCAGCCGGGCGATGAACCCGTCGGAGAACTCCTGCTGCAACAACTCAGCTGTGGCCGCCAGGGCCTCGTCGCCCACCTGGTGCCCGTAAGTATCGTTGACCTCCTTGAAGTGGTCAAGGTCAAAGTAAATACACGTGATGTGCTTTTCGTCCTTATTCTGTTCAACGTACTCCTGGAGGTACCAGCGTGTGGCCAGACCAGTGAGGCAATCCTGGCGAGCCATCTCTAATATCTGCTGCTCATAGGCCCGCTCCAGCGTCACGTCACGCGCCACACCCACGGTGCCGATGATCCGGCCCTCCTCGTCGAAAACGGGCGTCTTGTATGTCTTGAGCTGGTGCATACCGTCTGAGCTCTTGACCTGTTCGTCGAACACGCAGGTCCTCCCCAGGCGCTGGACCTCTCGCTCCGTTTCAAGACAGACAAATTCGCCCTTCTCGTACTCCTCCTTCGTCAGCCCCCAGATGTAGTAGTGCCCGCGCCCCTGAATGTCCTCCTTCGTCTTGTTCACCATTTTGCAGAAGGCGTCGTTGACCTTCAGGTGCGCTCCCTTCATATCTTTGAACCAGATGATGTCGGGCAGGGGGTCGATGGTCTGGTCCAGCCAGGTCCGGGAGAGCCAGAAGTCCTTTTCCTCCTTTAACTGCTTTTGCAGACGACGGAAGTAAAAGCCCACAGAGGCAGGGGTCAGCGGTGTCAGCCACACATCATAAAGGCGGGCCAGCGTCTCCTCCGTCAGGTTAGAGATGTCCTTTGCGCAGAGAATGGTCCTTATCCGCCGGGAGGGCAACTGACCATCAAGGAAACGGACGGTAGCGTCCATATCCGTGGCTTCGTTAAAGATGAGG
>JAEEGY010000197.1 GCA_016280565.1 Fretibacterium sp. | reverse complement strand
GGCACGGGCGTCAGGGCGTAGGCCTCCAGCTTGCCCAGGTCGTGCAGCAGCGCCCCGGCAATGACCAGTTCCCTGTCCACCGGCGCCCCCTGGGCGATGTAATGATCCGCCAGGACCTTCGCCTCACCCGCCACGGAAAGGGAGTGCTCAAGAAGCCCCCCCACATAGGCATGGTGAAGCGAGACCGCCGCCGGCCAGGTCTTAAACGCCTTCCAGAGCCCGTGCTTGAAGAAGACGGCCTCCAGAAAATCCTTGAGCGGCTCATGAAGTTCCTCAAGCAGCGCCCGGAAGTCCGCCTCCATCCTCTCGTCCGTCAGCGGTGAGCGCCGCACAAAGCTGTGGGGCGGGTACTTTTCCTGATCCACATAATAAATATCGTTGAAGTTGTACTGCGGTTGTTCGCGGAACTCCGCCACCTTGCCCTGAAGCCCCACAGTAGCGCCCTCAATATCCGGCCCCTTCTCGTCGAATGGGTCAAAGGGGAGACGTTCCCCGCCCTGAAGTTTCCACCAGCTGGAGTTGCTCCATATCTTGCCCTCCAGCTCCCCGGAGCCGTCTGTGAGCGCGATGTCCCAGAAGGGCTTGTCGTTCCGGTCCTTCTTGCGGGTAAGGCGCGACACAACGCCCAGCACGTTGAAGGACGAGTCCCTGGGAAGCTGCCGCACCTCCCGTATCGTCATGTTTTTTTTCTCTTTCATGTCCCCTGCCGCCCTCTCCATAAATTTTATGTTCCCTATTATAATAGGTTTCAGACATCACTGCGAGACCCTCGGGGGTTTCAGGGGGTCAGTGTCCCCCTGAGCTTAAATCTGATAGGTTTACGGACCTTTTGCTCGCTAAAAGATTCGGATATGTTTTCAGGCGTCGCCGTGAGACTTAGATACTGAAAGGAGTTTTCTTCATGATCCTCTCTGGGAAGGAGATCGTGCAGGAGATAGAGCGGGGAAACATTGTCATTGACCCCTTTGACGAGCGGAGGGTCAACCCCAACAGCTATAACCTCTCCCTGCACAACGAGCTGATGATCTACAAGGACGGCGTTCTGGACATGAAGACGCCCCACGAGACCGAGCCTCTCCTCATCCCCCCGGATGGCCTGACCCTCACGCCGGGGCGGCTCTATCTCGGGCGCACGGAGGAGTACACACGGACAGAAAAGTTCATCCCCATGCTGGAAGGGCGCTCCTCCATCGGGCGGTTGGGGATCTGCATCCACGTCACGGCCGGGTTTGGCGACGTGGGGTTCGCAGGCTACTGGACGCTGGAGATATTCTGCGTTCAGCCCGTCCGCATCTATGCGGGCGTGGAGATATGCCAGATCTATTATCACACCATCGCGGGCGACTACGAGCCGTACCACAGCGGCAAGTACCAGAACAACTGCGGAATCCAGCCCAGCCTGCTGTACAGGGAATTTTAGCCGCCGTACCTCAGCGGCAGTTCCAGGCCGCAGCGTTCAAGGAGCGCCCTGTCGCGGAACAGGTCCGGCAGAGGGCCCTCCGCCGCCGCGCGTCCCTCGCAGAGGATGATCGCCCGCGTGCAGACGTCCAGCGCCATGTCCAGATCGTGCGTCGCAAGGAGGAGGGTTGCTTCCTTCATCGAGTTCAGCCGCTCGATGACCCGCCGCCGGGCCCGCGGGTCCAGGGCCGCCGTGGGCTCGTCCAGCACCAGGACCTCTGGTTCCATCACCAGAATGCCCGCCAGCGCCGCCATGCGTTTCTCTCCGCCGGAGAGCCGGTGTGGAGGGCGGTCCGCCAGGTGAGCAGCCCCCAGGGACTTTAATACGTCCAGCGCCCGGGCCTGGGCCTCCGCCACGGGGACACCCCGCGCCACCAGCCCAAAGGCCGCGTCCTCAAGCACCTGAGGCATGAGGAGCTGGTCGTCCGGCTCCTGAAAGATGAGCCCCACGGCCTTACGAAGACGTTCCGCCCCCGCAGCCCCGCCGTGCAGGAACAGCGTTCCTGTCGGCGCAGCCAGGGCCCCTGCCAGATGCAGCAGCAGCGTCGATTTCCCCGACCCGTTGGCCCCCACGAGGGCTACATGTTCCCCCGCAGTCAGGGAGAGCGACACGCCCCTCAGCGCCTCCTGCCCGCCGGGGTAGGCGTAACAAAGCCCCCGGACCTCAAGCAGGGCGCTCATCTCAGGCCCCCTCCACGAAGCGCAGCCCAGGCCAGCGCGGCGATGTCCCCCGCGAAGAGGAAGCAGAGCGCCGTGTCCCGCCAGCGCCAGCTCAGGGGCGGCGCCTGATGGAAGCCCGCGAGCCCACCCCGGCAACGCAGGGCCGCCGTCATGCGCTCCGAGCGGTCCGAGGCCTGGAGCAGCGCCGAGGCCGCCACACAGGCAAAGGCCTTCAGTTTCAGCGTCCCCCGCAGGCACGGGGCCCGGAGGCGAACAGCCCTCAGCGCGGAGGCAAACCGCTCCGCGAGGAGGAATATCCCCCGGAGGGTCAGCAGCAGCAGCACACGCAGCTTTTCCGGCAGGCCAAGGCGGAACAGGGCCGCGTCCACCCTCTCCGGCCCCATGGCAGCCGCCAGCCGCAGAAGGACGATCATAATCAGGTTCAGCCGGAGGAGGACCGTCACGCCCATCCGCACGCCTTCACGGGAGAAGGGGCCCCACAGGGCCGCGCCGGGGTAGGTCAGGGCCAGAAACAGCGCCACGACGAGCCCCGCGGCGTTCAGGTGCAGCAGCGCACGGAGCAGGGACCACACGGGCCCGCAGGGGATAAGCGCAAGGGGAATGATGGCCGCGCACAGAAGAAGATCGGGG
>JAEEGY010000026.1 GCA_016280565.1 Fretibacterium sp. | reverse complement strand
CCCGTTGTCGAGCAGCGCGTCCACGGACTCCTGAAGCATGCGCTCCTCGTTGCGCATGATGACGTCGGGCGTGTTGTTCTTCTGCATGAGCTTCAGCCGGTTGTTCCGGTTGATGACGCGGCGGTAGAGGTCGTTCAGGTCGGAGGTGGCGAAACGCCCCCCGTCCAACGGCACCAGGGGCCGCAGCTCCGGCGGGATAACCGGCAGGACATTCAAAATCATGGATTGTGGCTGGGAGGTGCTTTTGCGGAAGTCCTCGGCCACCTGAAGCCGCTTCACCAGCTTGCGCTTCTTCTGCCCGCTGCACTCGGCGATCTCCTCACGCAGAGCCGCCGTCAGCTGGTCGAGGTCCAAACGGTTAAGCAGTGTCTGCACACCGTCCGCCCCAATGCCGGCCTCGAACTTTCGGTCATAACCCTGACAGATGATCTGCTGGCGCTCGTAGATGACCTCGCCCTGAGTAAAGGGGGAGCCACCCGGTTCAATCACCAGGTAGCACGGGTCGTCCACCACCTTGCCAAGGGGGATGGAGCGGAAACGCTCCGGATATTTCTGCTCCACAAAGGCAAGCTCACTCTTGGAGAGGATATCGCCCCGGGCATAGGGAAGATGCGCCACGGCCGTCACAATGAACGCTTCGCTCCCGCTTGTTTTGGCGCGCGTGACGGCGACCTTGTCACCATATTCCTCTACCCTGGAGGCCGGAAGGACATCGTCCTGCTTCAGCCCCAGCCCCTCTGCATCTGCCGTCAGCGAAAAGGCGGGCTCCACCTTGAAGGTCTCGTCACCATAGTCCGTCTTGTAGCGGGCCACCTGCTGCGCCGAGAGGAGGTCCCCCTCGTTGACCGGCACGTCGTCCACAAACTCCAGGGAGTACGCCTCCTCCGCACGGAAGGAAGGGTCGTAGTGCGCGTGGACCCTCATCTCGCTCTCCGAGACGACGTCATCCTTCCGCACCAGGTTGAAGTGACTGCCCACGGCCGTCACCTTCCAGGCGTTCTCATTCTTGCGCGTGGGAGCAAAATAGACGACCTTCTCCAGGTCCTTGGCGCTGGTGCCCAAAAGCAGGCTGAGACGGCTGGGGATGCCCCGCAGGTACCAGATATGCACCACGGGTACGGCCAGCTCGATATGTCCCATCCTCTCGCGGCGAACGCGGTTGTCCGTCACCTCCACGCCGCAGCGGTCGCAGATGACACCGCGAAATTTAGGCCCGCTCCGCTTGTACTTTCCGCAGGCGCACTCAAAGCTGCGCGTGGGGCCAAAGATACGCTCGCAGAAGAGCCCATCCTTTTCCGGGCGCAGCGTGCGGTAGTTGATCGTCTCCGGTTTCTTGACCTCGCCGCTGGATATCTCGCGGATTCGCTCCGGTGTCGCCAGCTTGATCCGGACGCCGACTATCTCTTTTCTCGCCATCCCCGTCAGTCTCCTTCTCCGTTCAAAGACACTTCCTGGTCCAAAAGCAGGGGCTCTTCCTCCGTTTTGTCCTTATCGCCGCCGTTAATAAAGAGGTCGTCCTGGAACAGCCCATCCTCTGAGGGAACAGGGGCGTCCGACCTCATCACATCATCAAACAGGGAGGCAGCGCCGCCGCCTTTCTCCTCAATGAAGAGGTCCTCCTCGCGGGGGCCTTCCATATCATCAAGCTGCCCAGGCTCGTCCTGCCGCGCTGACTCCGGGCCCATGTCGCCACCAAAGAGGTCGGGCAGCGTTCCCGTGTTGGCGTAATATCCCTTCTCCTCGTCGTCCTCGATTGGAATGCCGCCGATGGTCCCTTCGTCGTACTTGACCTCGACGTCCAGCCCCAGGCCCTGGAGCTCCTTGATCAGGACGCGGAAGCTCTCCGGCACCCCTGGCTTCACCAGGCTCTGGCCCTTGACGATGCGCTCATAGGTCTTCTCGCGCCCGCGGATGTCGTCGGACTTCACGGTCAGCATCTCCTGAAGCACGTTGGCCGCGCCGTAGCCCTCCAGGGCCCAGACCTCCATCTCTCCGAAGCGCTGGCCGCCGAACTGCGCCTTGCCGCCCAGGGGTTGCTGCGTAATGAGCGTGTACGGCCCCGTGGAGCGCGCGTGGATCTTGTCGTCCACAAGGTGGATAAGTTTCAGCATATACATGCAGCCAATGGTGACTTTCTTCGCCATGGGCTCGCCCGTGCGGCCATCGCGGAGGGTGATCATTCCGTCCTCGGTAAGGTCGGGGTACTTCTGCTCCGCCAGGGCCTTCATGCCCTCGAATATCTCCGACTCCCGGGCGCCCTCAAAGACCGGCGTGGCCACATGCCAGCCGTTGTTCACCGCCACGAAGCCCATGATGGTCTCCAGCACCTGCCCCAGGTTCATACGGCTGGGGACGCCCAGCGGGTTCAGCACCACGTCCACCGGCGTACCGTCCGGCAGGTAGGGCATATCCTCCACCGGCAGGATGCGGCTAACGACACCCTTGTTCCCGTGGCGGCCGGCCATCTTGTCGCCCACGGTGATCTTGCGCCACTGGGCCACGTAGACCTTCACCGAGCGGATGACGCCGGGGCCCAGAGCCTCCGGGTTATCCTTGCGTTCAAGCTGTTTAACGGCGACCACCTTGCCCCGGGAGCCATGAGGCAGCTTCAGGGAATTGTCGCGCACCTCGCGGGCCTTTTCACCAAAGATGGCGCGCAGCAGACGCTCCTCCGGCGTTTGATCGGCCTCGCCCTTAGGGGTCACCTTCCCCACCAGGATATCCCCAGCATTGACCTCTGCGCCAATGCGGATAATGCCGTCCTCGTCCAGGTTGCGCAGCATATCCTCGCCCACGTTGGGGATGTCTCTCGTGATCTCCTCCGGGCGGCCCAGCTTCGTTTCCCGGGCCTCGATCTCATACTCCTCAATGTGAATGGAGGAGAATTTGTCCTCTTTCACCAGGTTCTCGCTCAGCAGGATGGCGTCCTCAAAGTTATAGCCCTCCCAGGGAACAAAGGCCACTAAGACGTTCTGCCCAAGGGCCAACTCGCCGTTCTCAATGGCCTGTCCGTCGGCGATGATGTCCCCCTTCTCCACCCGGTCCCCCTTCGAGACCAGGGGACGCTGATGGATGACCGTGCCCTGGTTGGAGCGGCGGAATTTAATGAGGGGATAGGAACGCTCGCTTTTCCCCTTCTGGCGCGTGCGGATCTCCTTCGCATCGACATAGGTCACCTCGCCGGACTCCTTCGCAATGACGCAGGAGCCGGAGTCCCTGGCGATGCGGTGCTCAATGCCCGTGCCCACCCTCGGAGCCTCGGGCAAAAGCAGCGGCACGGCCTGACGCTGCATGTTGGAACCCATGAGGGCCCGGTTGGCGTCGTCATGCTCCAGGAAGGGGATAAGCGCCGTTGAACAGGAGACGATCTGGCGCGGGGACACATCCATGTAGTCGACCTCTTCCGTGGGCACGGTGTCGATGTCGTCTCCATGACGCGTCGGACAGGTCTCCCCCACAAGATGAGACGTGCCGTCCTTCTCCGTAGCGATGGGGGTGTTCGCCATGGCTACATAGTATTTATCCTCGTCGTCCGCGGACAGGAACTCGATCTTGTCCGTCAGTTTGCCCTTATCCACCTTAAGCCGCGGCGTGATGAGGAACCCGTGCTCGTTGAGCCGCGCGTAGGTCGTCAGCGAGGAGACCAGGCCGATGTTGGGGCCTTCCGGCGTCTCGATGGGGCAGACACGGCCGTAGTGCGTGTAGTGGACATCGCGGGCCTCGAACCCGGCCCGCTCGCGGCTGAGGCCGCCAGGACCCAGCGCGGAGAGGCGGCGGCGATGGGTCACCTCGGCCAGGGGGTTCGTCTGGTCCATGAACTGCGAAAGCTGGCCGGAACCGTAGAACTCCCGCAGCGCAGCCACGATGGGCCGCACATTGATGAGCTCACGGCCCGTCGCCACGCCCAGATCGGGCAGGGTCGTCATCTTCTCCCGCACCAGTCGCTCCATGCGCAGCAGACCGATGCGTATCTGGTTCTGGAGCAGCTCACCGATGGAACGGACGCGGCGATTGCCCAGGTGGTCAATGTCGTCGGTCCTCTTCTCCTGGGCCTTCATGGCGAACATTTCCTTAAGGATCGCCATCAGGTCATCCAGGGTCAGCAGACGCATGTCCTCGGAGAGGTTCATCCCCAGCCGGCGGTT
>JAEEGY010000196.1 GCA_016280565.1 Fretibacterium sp. | reverse complement strand
GGGGGGAAACCGGCCGCACGGATGCGGCCGGTTCAACTTCAAAAAAATGCAGTGTCCAATCATGGGCCGTTCCCTCTGGCATTGAAGCCCTTTTTATGGTATTCTTCTATGGGAGTAGCTCAAGGCATTAGAGCTTAAGATAAGGAATAAGGAGGAAGTCGTCGGATATGGCATTTCGCAGCATGGAGGAGCTCTGCGCAGAGCTCCAGGAAAAACGCGCAACCGCCAGCGCCGGAGGTGGGGAGAAAGCCATCGCCAAACAGAAGGCAAAAGGGAAGGGGACGGCCCGCGAGAGGATCGACCAGCTTCTCGACCCGGGCTCCTTCGTCGAGATCGACGAGTTTGTGACACACCGTTGCACGAACTTCGGCCTTGAAAAGACCAAACCCCTCGGCGATGGCGTCGTGACGGGCTGGGGCACCATCGACGGCCGCAAGGTCTTCATCTTCAGCCAAGACTTCACCGTCCTCGGTGGTTCCCTTGGCGAGAAGCACGCGGACAAGATCTGCAAGGTCATGGACATGGCTATGGAGTTGGGCTGCCCGGTCATTGGGTTGAACGACTCCGGTGGCGCCCGCATCCAGGAGGCGGTGGACGCGCTGAACGGCTACGGCAAGATCTTCTACCGCAACACGCTCGCCAGCGGCGTCATCCCTCAGATATCCGTCATCATGGGCCCCACGGCCGGCGGCGCGGTTTACAGCCCCGCCCTGACGGACTTCATCTTTATGGTTGACAAGACCAGCGTTATGCACATCACCGGCCCCGCGGTCATCAAGGCCGTGACGGGCGAGGAGGTCACCAGCGAGGAGCTGGGCGGCGCAAAGACCCACAACACCATCAGCGGCAACGCCCACTTCATGGCGAAGGACGAGGCGGAGTGCTTTGCGCAGATTCGCAAGGTGCTGTCCTACCTGCCCCCCAACAACCTGGACGATGCCCCCGTGGCCGAGACGAACGACCCCGTGGACCGCGCGGACATGAGCCTGCGCGACATCGTGCCCACCAACCCCAACAAGGGCTATGATGTCCATACCGTGTTGGAGAAGGTGCTGGACAATGGGGAGTTCACCGAGGTCCAGGCCGGCTGGGCAAAGAACATCGTCACGGGCTACGGCCGCGTGGGCGGGCGCCCCATCGGCATCATCGCCAACCAGGCGGCGGTCATGGCCGGGTGCCTTGACATCGACGCCTCGGACAAGGCCAGCCGCTTCATCCGCCACTGCGACGCGTTCAACCTGCCCATCGTGACCTTTGTGGACGTGCCCGGCTACCTGCCCGGCGTCACCCAGGAGCACAACGGCATCATCCGTCAGGGCGCGAAGATGCTCTACGCCTACAGTGAAGCCACCGTGCCCATGGTGACGGTCATTCTGCGCAAGGCCTACGGCGGGGCGTACCTCGCCATGAGCAGCAAATCCCTGGGCTCGGACATCGTTCTGGCGTGGCCCCAGGCGGAGATCGCGGTGATGGGCGCGGAGGGCGCGGCCAACATCGTGTTCCGCAAGGAGATCGAGGCGGCGGAGAATCCCAGCGCTATGCGCATGGAAAAGATCGAGGAGTACCGCCAGGCCTTCGCCACGCCCTACGTCGCCGCTGAGCGCGGGCTGGTGGACCGCGTCATCCTGCCCGAGGAGACGCGCAAGGTTCTGGCCCAGTCTCTGGCCGGCCTGGAGAACAAGCGCACCGCCCGCCCGTCCAAGAAGCACGGCGTGATCCCGCACTGAGGACGCTGCGGCACTAAAGGGGGATTTTATCATGCACTTTGAAGGTATTTCCGGCGCGATCAACGTCAGCATCGTGGCGTTCTCCATCGTCTTTGGCGTTCTGCTGGTCCTGACGGCGATGATCTACGCCATTAAGGTATTTTCCGGCAGCGGCGACAACAAGCCCGCCGGTGGAGCGGGGGCGGCGCCCGCAGCCGGCGGAAAAAATGGCGCGTCCTGCGCCTCCGCCGGCACTAGGGCATCCTGCCCGTCGCAGGCTTCGGGTTCGCCCCAGGCTAAGATCGTGGCGGCCATCACGGCGGCGATCATGGCCATGACAGGCGGTCGGGGACGCATCCTGTCCATCCAGCCCGCCGCGGCGGGCGGCCGTCCCTTCAGCACCTGGAGGGCGTCGGGGGTCGTGTCGCTGGTGAACAACCGGCTGACTCGTCCGTGGAATCGTTAGATCAAACTGAAACTCAGGGGGCAAACCCCTGAAGCCCCAGGAGCTCAGGGAGGGAAAGTCCCCCCTGAAACTCCGAAATTTCGAAAGGAGTAATTTTCAGTGGCAAACAAATACAGGGTTATCGTTGATGGTACGGCATATAATGTAGAGGTTGAGGACCTGGGTGCGGGCGCGGCCAGCGTGGCTCCTGCGGCCCCTG
>JAEEGY010000195.1 GCA_016280565.1 Fretibacterium sp. | reverse complement strand
CTCTGGAGCGTGGACTGAGAGCCCTTGAGCAGCGCCTCCACGGACTTCAACGTCGCGTAAGCCGCGTCCACCTCCGACTGGGAGATGCCGCCCTTGGCCTGGAGCTCCTTCTTGCGGTTGTAGTTCAGCTGCGCCTCCTCAAAGGCGGTGCGCCCCGCCTGGACCTTCGCGCTCCTGTCTGCCACCTGGAGCGTGATGAGCGTCTGCCCCGCCTTGACAGGAGAACCAATGTCGACCTTCACTTCCTGCACGATCTCGCGCTCATAGGTCGTGATGTTCTGCGTGTGGGCAGATTTCGCCTGGCCATAGTAGCTGCGCCAGGTGTCCCAGTCCGTCGTCTCGACCACCTGGGTCGTGACGGGGAAGACGGCCTTCTCCGTCGCCTCCAGCGAGCGGAGGTTGGCCTCTGCCTGGCGCAGCCGGGCCATGACCTGAAGCCCGACGCCCGCGCCCACAGCGACCAGAAGGACCACCCAAAGCAGGATCCTCGCCTTATTCAGCATGAAAAGCAATTTTTTCATCTATGAACTCCTCCTTATCCTTCCTATTTTTTTTAAGCTCGGGGGGGGGTCCCCCCCTGAAACTCCCCTGATCCACTGTGTATTCTATTAGTAGGTCATGGAGAAACTATGGACTTCTGGATTCAGCTGCTCACGCCGAGAGGCTGGGGTTCCATCATCCTGTAAACCAAATCCTGAAACAGTTGTGTGTAGGCACGGGACCGTTCCTCCCGCTCGCCGGGGGATAATTTTTCTATTTCCTCGGCCAGACAACCGGGCTTACGCGTTCCCGAAGGGAGAGCGGCGTCCGGTTGGTCGGCCGTGTCGGAGGGAAGCGTGGGACGCTTCCTGAAGGCCCTCGCGCCGCACCCAAAGAATTTCTCGCACAGCGCCCGGTCTACCGTCCGCATCAGCTCAAGGATGACGTCCACGCTCAGGTCGTTTCGCACCGCGCCCAGCTCCTGGCCCCGGGTGATCAGGGCCTTTTGCCGGCGGATGAGGCGCACCAGCGGCGGGCAGACCTCCTCCACGTGTTCCTCCGTCTCCGGCTCGTTATTCCCCAGAGACAGAATGAGCACCCGGCCCAGGGCCACGTTGGACGCGAAGAAGTCGAATTCCCGCTGGCGGTAATCCCACACGGCCGGCCAGTACTCCTCCTTTGTTTCAGGCAGGGGGTGTTCCGGAACGGCCTCAAGGACCCGCGTGCCGATCTCCTCCATCACGGCGGCCAGCAGGGCCTCCTTGTTGTCGAAGTAATAATAGACGGAGCCCTTGCTGAGGCCGGAACGCTCAATGATGCGATTGTAGGAGGCATTCTCCAGGCCATACTCGTTGAACTCCTCGATCGCCGCCTGCACCAGCCTGTGCCGTTTTTCGGGCTGGCGGTCAAAACGCTCACGCCGCGTGGCTGACCCTGTGTTCCTGATGATCATCCCCACCCCCTGCCTTATAAAAACTCAGCGGTTCGACCAGTCGGTCGAATTTTCGATTTCGCTATTATACCGGGTTTCCTCAAAAAAGCAAGAGGAGAAAAATTGACTTTTTGCTTAGGCAGGTGTGTGCTAAAATGAAGGCATCCGGTTTTTATTTTTTAAGGAGGGGAACAGCAATGAGGAAGTATTGGAAGGCTGTTGTGGCGCTGGTCCTGGTGGCGGCCGCCGCAGGGGTATGCTGGGCGGATGACGGCGAGCTGACGGTCTACACGGCCCGCAGCGAGAGCCTGAACAACCTGGTGATCCCTAACTTCGAGAAGGACATGGGAATCAAGGTCAACGTCATCGTCGCCGGCACGGGGCCGCTGCTGAAGCGCGTCGCGTCGGAGAAGAACAACCCCCAGGGCGATATCTTCTGGGCCTCCGACCGCATGACGCTGGAGTCGCAGAAGGACCTGTTTGAACCCTACGTGTCCCCGGAGGACGCGCACATGATGCCGTCGTTCCGCAATAAGGACGGCTACTTCTCCGCGGCGTTTGCGGACCCAACGGTCTTTGTCGTCAACAAGAAGCTGGAGGCGGAGCTGGGCGTGAAGATCGACAGCTTCGAGTCCCTGATCGACCCCAGGCTGAAGGGCAAGATCGCCTGCGGCGACCCGGCGAACTCCAACTCGGCGTTCCAGATTCTCCTTGCCATGCTCTACGACAAGGGCGACGGCGACCCCATGTCCGACAAAGCGTGGGCCTTTGTGGACAAGTTCATCGCCAACGTGGACGGCAAGATCCTCACCAGCTCCGGCGGCGTGCACAAGGGCGCGGCCGACGGCGAGTACGTCGTGGGCCTGACCTGGGAGGAGCCCGCGGCGACCTACGTGCGCAACGGCGCGCCGGTGTCCGTCGTGTTCCCCAGGGAGGGCGCGATCTTCCCCGGTGAGTCCGTGCAGATCATCAAGGGCTGCAAGAACCTGGATAACGCCAAGAAGTTCGTTGACTATATGCTGTCCCAGAAGGTCCAGGCCAAGGCCGGAGCGGAGCTGACCATCCGCCCGCTGCGAGAGGGCGTGGAGCTGGCCCCCTACATGACGCCCATGAGCGATATCCAGCTTTCCAAGGGGCACGACGAGGCCTGGGTGGCGGCCCACAAGGCGGAGGTCATCGCCAGGTGGAACGAGCACCTGGAGGAGTCCCTGTAGAAAACATCCTGTGAGTCTCAGGGGCGGTGGGAGCCAAAGCCTGCCGCCCTTTTATTTTTAGGTTTGGGAGGCTTCAACCGTGAGCGTTGGCATTGATATTGAGAATGTGGTCAAGAAATACGGCAGCCACACCGTCATCAACGGGCTGTCGCTGCGCATCGAGCCGGGCGAGTTCTTCACGCTGCTGGGTCCGTCAGGCTGCGGCAAGACGACGCTGCTCCGCATGATCATCGGCTTCAACTCCGTCGAGGGCGGGGACATCCGGGTGGGCGGACGGCGCATCAATGACGTTCCGCCCAGCCGGCGCAACATGGGCATGGTGTTCCAGAACTACGCGGTGTTTCCGCATATGTCCGTGCGGGAAAACGTGGCCTTTGGGCTCAAGATGCGGCACGTGCCGGAGGCGGAGGCCGCGCGCCGCGTGGACGATATCCTGCGCATGGTGAAGATTGAGGAATACGCGGACCGGATGCCGGCGGCGCTGTCTGGCGGGCAGCAGCAGAGGGTGGCCCTGGCCCGCGCCATCGTCATCCAGCCGGAGGTCCTTTTGATGGACGAGCCCCTGTCGAACCTGGACGCCAAGCTGCGCGTCGAAATGCGCAACGCCATCAAGCGTATCCAGCGTCAGGTGGCCATCACGACGGTCTACGTCACCCACGATCAGGAGGAAGCCCTGGCTGTGTCGGACCGCATCGCCGTCATGGACGGGGGCGTTATCCAGCAGGTGGACACCCCCCGGAACATCTACCAGCGCCCGGCCAACGTTTTTGTCTCATCCTTTATCGGGCTGTCAAATCTCCTTGAGGCCACGGTGTTTGAGGAGGGCGGGCAGAAGGGCGTCGCCTTCCCCAACGGCTACCGGGTCCCCATGACGAACCTGTCTGAGGAGGCGAAGTCCGGGCTTCCCGTGGCCGTCTCCGCGCGGCCGGAGGAGTTTATCATGGAGGCGTCGGCCAGACGGCCGAGCTTACGCACTCCCGAAGGGAGGGCGGCGTTCGGCGGGTCGGCTGTGTCGGAACAAAGCGCGGGGCGCTTTGTGGAGGCCCCGGACGCGCCTGGGGAGGGCATCCCCGCCGTGGTGCAGAGCAGCGTCTTCCTTGGGCTGACGACGCACTACTTCGTGAGGGCGGAGAACGGGCAGGAGCTTGAGGTCATCCAGCAGGAGCAGGCGGCCCTGGCGGACGGAGAGCGCGTCCTCCTGCGGCTCCGGCCGGAGAAGATCAACGTTTTTCACGGGGCCTCGCGGACAACTCTGATCCGAGGTGAGCCGGAATGAGCCCCGAACTCAGGCCCGAAGCAAAGCGCCTCACCCTCTGGGAAGGGCTGAGCTTCCTCATCTTCGCCGCATTCGCCCTGTTCATCCTGTATCCTGTGGTTCTGGTGCTGTACAAGAGCGTGGTCAGCCCGTCGGGTGATGTCACCTTCGCTCACTTTGCGCGGTTCTTCACCAGGAAATTCAACT
>JAEEGY010000194.1 GCA_016280565.1 Fretibacterium sp. | reverse complement strand
TCACCGTCATGATGGCGGGCTGGATCTTGTGGACCATCGCGGCGCTCTGGCCGGACATGAGCGAACCCCAGTCCGTGTCGCCATCGACCACGGCGGCCCTCAGCTTGCCCGTGCCCAGCGCTTCGATCTCCGACGCCGGGGCGTGCTCCGCCTCCAGCCGTTCAAACTCCGCCGTCAGCTTGTTGCGAAGGCAGCGCACCGGGTGCCCCAGGCTCTGGCCCGTGACGGCCGTGCTGCGGTCCCGCGCGTCAAGGATGGCCTGCTTGTAGTTCGGGTGGACGGTGCACTCCGTGCAGCAGATGAAGCGCGTGCCCACCTGGACACCCTCGGCCCCCAGGGCGAAGGCCGCGGCCACGCCGCGCCCGTCCGCCACTCCCCCTGCCGTGATGACGGGGATGTCCACCGCCTCGGCGATCTGGGGCGTCAGGACCATCGTGGTGAGCTCCCCGATGTGCCCGCCGGCCTCCATGCCCTCGGCCACCACCGCGTCCGCGCCCTGCTTCTCCACACGGCGCGCATGGGTGACGGAGGCCACCACCGGGATGACGATCGTGCCCAGGGGCTTCAGCCTCTCCAGCACCCTGCCGGGTTTCCCCGCCCCCGTCATGACGATGGGGACACGGTGTTTGGCGGCGAGTTCCAGGGCGTCGTCCGCCGTGGGGGACATCAGCATGATGTTGAGCCCAAAGGGTTTTTTGCCGCCCGTCAGCTCTTTCGCCTTCAATATCTCCTGTTCCAGAAGGTCCGCCGGGGTCGCCCCCGCCGCGATGATGCCCACGCCGCCGCCGTTGCTCACGGCCGCCGCCAGGGCCGCGTTGGCCACCCAGGCCATCCCGCCCTGGATCAGGGGATATTCCGTCCCCAGCAACTTGCACACTCGGTTGTTGTTGATCATGATGTCACCTCATCAGATGCCTTGCTCTCTATGCGACGGGCTCGTGTCCAGTTCCGCCTGTATCAGCCCCACGCCGTCCTCCTCGATGAACCTCCGTGCCGCGGAGATGGCGCTCAGGATGGCAGGCTCCTTAGAGCGGCCGTGCGCCTTCAGAACGGCGCCTTTCACGCCCAGCAGGGGCGCGCCGCCGTACTTTTCATAGTTGAAACGGGCCCACAGCGACTTAACCGTCGGAGCCAGAAACGCCATCCCCGCCCTGGCCAACAGGGACTTCTTCACCTCGTCCGTCAGCAGGGACTTGAGCCCCTGCATGATGCCCTCGCCTAATTTCAGGGCCACGTTGCCCGTGAAGCCGTCGCACACGATCACGTCCGACCGGCCCCACACAATGTCGTTGCCCTCCGTGTAGCCCTTGAAGTTCAGCGCGCTCTTCATGAGCAGCTCCCGCGCCCCGGCCACGCACTCGTCGCCCTTGATCTCCTCCGTCCCGTTGGACAGAAGCGTCACCTCCGGGTTGGCGACCTTCAGAATCTTGCGTGAGTACACGCTGCCCATCAGGGCAAACTGATACAGATTCTCCGGCTTGCAACGGACGGTGGCCCCCATGTCCAGCATGAAGGAGGGCCGCTCAATGGTGAAGAGCATGGACCCCAGCGCGGGCCGGTCGATGCCGCTCAGGCGCCCCACGATCAGGACCCCGCCCGCCACGATGGCCCCCGTGTTGCCCGCGGAGATGAACCCCTGGGCCTCCCCGCTGCGCACCATCTCCATCGCCAGCCTCATGCTGGAATGATGCTTTTTTCGGATAGCCTCGACGGGGTGCTCGTCCATGCCGATGACCTCCCCGGCGTGGACGATGCGCAAACGAGACCGGACCTCCGCCGGCACGGGCTCCAAAAGGGGGCGGAGCTGTTCCTCGTCCCCCGTCAGAATGATCTCAATGCCGGGAAAAGCCTGGCAGGCCTGAACTGCCCCTCCGCATATCGCGCGGGGGGCGTTGTCCCCTCCCATGGCGTCCACTGCTATGGTTATCTTCTTCACCTTGAACCCCTGCCTCATTTTAGCGTCAAGACGTACCTTCCCCGGGGGCCGCGGCCATCAATGGCCGCCAGCACTCCATCTTGGCAGTATAACGAGGAGCGGCGCCCCCCGTCAAGGGGGGGAACCCCTTACTTTGTGGGGACGGGGGCCGCGACCATGGCCCGCACCAGCATATCCGCCGCCTCAGCACGGGTGACGGGACGGCTGAAGTGAAACTCCGGGTCCCTCTTATAGACCTCCAGCACCCCCAGGGGGCCCAACACGTCCACAGCGGGGGTGGTGCGGTGTTTCGATGCGCGGAAGGGAGACCGGCTCCCCCGGGGGGGCGTGACACCGG
>JAEEGY010000025.1 GCA_016280565.1 Fretibacterium sp. | reverse complement strand
TCGCCGCGCGGCTGATTCGCCGCTCGCGACACGCAGGAAGCGTTAGTGCCGGCGACGGCGCAAGGATGCGCCCGTTTGTCGCCGGCCGACACTAAGGCCTCCTTGCCTGTCGAAGCAAAGCGTGGGACGCTTCCCGGAGGCCTGGCCAGACGGCCAGCTCATACCCACAGGGCACAGGCGCGGCCCTGAAAGCAGGGACAAACGACGTCCTTGACTTTTTGCCATTTCCTGATAAACTATCTCTCTGTTGAATGCTGGGGAATGGTGCAACGGCAGCACGCCTGACTCTGGATCAGGTAATCGGGGTTCGAATCCCTGTTCCCCAGCCAATTTTTTAGAATACGGCAGACATTAGTCCCTTCCTTAAAGACATACCGAGTCCTTTGGGGAAGGGATTTTTCTATGCCATTACGGGAGGAGTCTGCAATGTCCTTTCTGGGTGATTATCTCAACGGCTATGTCCTCTTCATTCTGGGATATGCCGTCCTTCTGATCCTCATTGGCGCGTTGGTGGGGCGCAGGGTGAAAAGTGCGGAGGGGTTCTTTGTCGCGGGGCGGCGACTGAACGCTGGGCTCCTCTTCACCACGCTCATCGCGGCGAACCTCGGCGCCGGTTCCACGGTGGGGGTCTCCGCGCTGGCCTACCAGCACGGGCTCTCGGCCTGGTGGTGGATCGGCAGCGCGGGCATCGGCTCGCTTATCCTGGCCCTCTGGGTGGGGCCAAAGATCTGGCGCGTTGCCCGTAAATACGACCTCTACACCCTCAGCGACTATTTGGACCGACGTTACAGCCGCGCGTTCCGGGGGTTCCTCTCGGCCATGATGGCGGTAGGGACCTTAGCGCTTTTCGCCGGGCAGCTCCTGGGTATTGCCTGGATCCTCGAGGTGGTGGCCGGCGTGCCCAAGACGGCGGGCGTGGTGGCCGGCGCGGCCGTCACCACGCTCTACTTCGCGGCAGGGGGGCTGCTCTCCGCCGCCGTCGTCAATATCGTCGAGGTGGCGGTCATCTTAGCGGGCTTCGCCGTGGCCCTTCCCTTTATCTGGTCCTTCGTGGGGGGATGGGAGGGCATCGCGGCAAAGGCCGCAGAAAACCTTTCCGCCCCGGCCGCGCGGCAGGCCTTCTTTGCCCTGGACGGGATGGGCAGCACCGCGATTATCGGCTACCTCGTCATGCTCGTGCCGTCCTTCTTCATCTCTCCCGGGCTCATCGGCAAGGTCTTTGGCGCGCGGGACGAGCGGGCCATTCGCTGGGGCACGGCCCTCAACGGTATCGTCCAACTCCTCTTTGCCGTCATTCCTGTTTTGATCGGCATGGCGGCCTTTGCCTGCTTCCCCGGCCTGAGCCGTCCGGACCTGGCTCTGCCCACAGCGATGAAGGAGATGATGCCCTTCTCCATCGCAACGCTGGCCCTGGCGGCGATCTTCGCGGCGGAGGTCAGCACGGCGGACACCGTGCTCTACATGTTGGCGGGCTCCCTCACCAACGACCTTTACAAGCGTTTTCTGCATCCCTCCCTCTCGGACCGGGGGCTGCTGTGGGGGTCGAGGCTGGCCAGCCTCATCTCCGGCGTGCTGGGGGTGTTCCTGGCGCTAAGACTGGAGAGCATCATCTCCGCCTTGACGATCTTCTACTCCCTGATGAGCGTCTCCCTGACCGCGCCGCTGACCTTTGGGCTCTTCACGCGCCGGGCCTCCAACTCCGGGGCCATCCTCTCCGCGCTCCTGGGTATCGTCCTCACGCTGTTCTGCACCTTCTACACGGGCGCGCCCAGCGTGAATCTGGGCGTGGGGGTGCTGGACACGGCGACGCACCTGGTGGACTTTGGCTTTGCAAAACTCAACGCCACCACCTGCGGCATCCTGTTCTCCTTCGTCGTGATGGGCTTGTCGTGGGTGTTCCTTCCATTAAAAAAAGGGCCGGAGCTCCGCACGGAGATTTGAGTCTCTGAAAAGCGCACTGTGTGATATACTTATAAATGATGTGCCGGGTTTCCCGGCATAATAACGCACGTCCATGCGCCGGCGGGGGTTTCAGGGGGGCAAAGCGGCCCCCTGAGCTTCGATGTGGCCAGAGGTGTTCCATTCACCTGATGGGATGAAGAGCCGGACAACCGTGTGGGCGGAGGTCAAACCTTTGGGAGGTTGGAAAATTGGCAGTTGTGAGCATGAAGCAGTTGTTGGAGTGCGGCGTCCACTTTGGGCATCAGACGCGCCGCTGGAACCCGAAGATGAAGCCCTACATCTTCACGGAGCGCAACGGGGTCTACATCATCGACCTGCAGAAGACCGTGAAGGGTCTGGACAGGGCTTATAACTTCATCCGTGAGACCGTCGCGGCGGGCGGGCACATCCTGTTCGTCGGCACAAAGCGCCAGGCCCAGGAGACCATCCGTGACGAGGCCACGCGCTGCGGGCAGTATTTCATCAATCAGCGCTGGCTGGGCGGTCTGATGACGAACTTCCCCACCATCCGCAAGCGCGTCCAGCGTATGCTGGAGCTCCGCAAGTACGATGAAGAGGGCACCTGGGACAACTTCAACAAGAAGGAGACCGCCGCTCTTCGCAAGGAGCAGACAAAGTTAGAGAAGTACCTGGGCGGCATCGCCAAGATGAACGCCATTCCTGACGCTATCTTCCTTATCGACCCGCGCCGTGAGGAGAACGCCATCGCCGAGGCGCGCAGGCTGGGCATCCCCGTCGTCTCCATCGTGGACACGAACTGCGACCCCGAGGTCATCGACTACCCCATCCCCGGCAACGACGACGCCATCCGTGCCATCAAGCTCATCACGGGGCTCATGGCCAACGCCGTCATTGAGGGCCGTCAGGGCGAGGACGACACCGCGCCTGACACCGATGCCGCCGAAGAAGAGGCAGCGGAGGCGATAGACGTTGCGGAGGAGGACCTGATTGCCGTCCGCGAGCGTCTGCATGAGGCCTACGAGGGCAACGTGGACGACACCGATAAGGAGGACTAAGACGATGGCTGAGATTACTGCCGCAGTGGTGAAGGAGCTCCGTGAACGCACGGGCTCCGGCATGATGGACTGCAAGAAGGCCCTGGCCGAGACGGGCGGGGACATGGAGAAGGCCATCGACTACCTTCGCGAGAAGGGCCTGGCCAAGGCTGCCAAGAAGGCGGAGCGCACGGCCAGCGACGGACGCATCTTCCAGTGCGTGAGCGAGGACGGCAAGCTGGGCGTCCTGCTGGAGCTGAACAGCGAGACGGACTTCGTGGCCAAGACGGACGAGTTCAACGATCTGGGGCGCGCCATCGTCAAGGAGATCGCAGAGAAAAACCCGGCGGACGTGAACGCCCTTTCTGAGCCCATCAAGGCTCAGGTGACGGCCACCATCGCCAAGCTGGGTGAGAACATCGTGGTGAAGCGCTTTGCCCGTTATGTGGCGGACGGCAGCTGTGTCTTCCAGTACGTGCACAACAACTTCAAGGTGGGCGTCCTGCTGGAGCTGGCCCCCGCGTCGAACGACGCGGCGTTTGCCGAGCTGGGACACTCCGTCTGTATGCAGGTCGCGGCCATGAACCCCGCCTATGTCAAGCGGGAGGACGTGCCGGAGGACGTTTTGGAGCGGGAACGCGCAGTTTATCGCCAGCAGCTTCTTGACGAGGGCAAGCCCGCCGACCGTCTGGACAAGATCATCGAGGGCAAGCTGCGCAAGTACTATGAAACAGCGTGTCTGGTGGAACAGGAGTACATCCGCGACGGAGACAAGAAGATTAAGGACCTGCTGGGCAAGTCCGTCACCGTCAAGCGTTTTGCCCGTTTCTCCATCGGGGAATAATCAGAAAGAATGAGAAGCTCCGGCCACTCTCGCGCCGGAGCCTTTTTTAGTGTTCTGCAGAGGGAGGGGTGTCAGATGCCAAAATACAAACGAGCGCTCCTGAAGCTCTCCGGCGAGGTGCTGGCGGGGCCGGAACAGTTTGGGCTGGATTTTGACTCAGTCCACCGTATCGGCACGGAGCTGGCGGAGATACACAAGGCCGGCATTGCACTTTCACTGGTGGTTGGAGGCGGAAACATCCTGCGCGGCCGCGAGGTGCAGAAGTTGGGCATTGACCGCGCCCAGGCTGATTACATGGGGATGCTGGGGACGGTCATCAACGCCCTGGCGCTTCAGGATGTGCTGGAGAAGCTGGGCGTGCCGGCGCGCGTGCAGACCGCCATCGAGATGCGGGACGTGGCGGAGCCCTATGTCCGCCGCCGGGCCCTGCATCACATGGAAAAGGGCCGCGTGGTGATCTTCGCCGCCGGGACGGGGCACCCCTTCTTCTCAACGGACACGACCGCCGCTCTCCGCGCCGCAGAGATAGGGGCCGACTGCATGGTGAAGGGGACAAAGGTGGATGGCATCTACGACTGCGACCCCAAGACCCACCCAAACGCTAAATTCTTCCCCCACCTTACCTACACGGAGGCCCTTCAGAGAAATATCGAGGTGATGGACGCCTCGGCCTTCTCCCTCTGCCGGGAGAACCATATCCCCATCCTGGTGCTGAACATACAAAAGCCGGGGTGTCTGGTAGGGGCGCTGGTGCGGGACGAGCCGGTGGGCACGGTTGTGGAAGAAGTTTCTTTATAAGATTTGCCTTTACAAGGAGGGAATGTTATGCCGAAGGACGAGCTCAAAGCACTGCGGGAGAACATGGACAAGGCCATCACATTTTTGCAGGGCGAGTATCTTTCCATCCGGACGGGCCGGGCCCATCCGGGCCTGGTGAGCGAGATCAAGATGGATTACTACGGTACGCCGACACCTATCAAGCAGATCGCGAACATCACGGTCCCGGAGGGAAGGGTGCTGCAGATCGCCCCGTTTGACAAATCCAGCCTCAAGGCGATGGAGAAGGCGATCCTGGCTGCCAATATCGGGATGACCCCTCAGAACGACGGGGCAAACATCCGCCTCACCCTGCCGGAACTGACCCGCGAGCGCCGCGTGGAGCTGACCAAGCTCCTGGCGAAGAAGGCGGAGGATGCCCGCGTTGTTATCCGAAACTGCCGGCGCGACACCATTGAAATGCTGAAGAAGCAGGAGAAAGCCTCTGAGATCACGGAGGACGACCTGAAGAGCCTCACAAAGGATGTTCAGGACATCACGGACTCCTATATCAAGAAGATCGACGAGGTCTACAAGGTCAAAGAGAAAGAGGTTTTGGAGGACTGAGCCCTTCACTCTTGTAATTTTCTCATTAACATACTTACAAAACTTTGTTTGGAGGAAAGGGAAAAATGGAAGAGAGAAGCCAGTACAACTCACCCGGCTACGCTGAGTTTAAGACGAAGATGAAGAAGCTCATCGGCATCGATCTGAACTCCTACAAGGAGCAGATCCACCGGCGCACCCACGAGCTGATGAACCGCTGGGGCGTGAAGAGCTATGATGAGTACTTCAACACGATGAAGAACGACGAGAAGAAGCTCAGGGAGTTCCTGGACCACCTGACCATCAACGTGTCGGAGTTCTTCCGCAACAAGGAACAGTGGTGGAAGATGCGCGACAAGCTCATCCCCGAGCTGATCGAGAAGCGGAAGAGCCGGCGGCTGAAGTTGTGGAGTGCAGGCTGCGCCACGGGGCAGGAGCCCTATTCCCTGGCTATCCTCTCTGCCGTCTGCGGGCTGGACACGACGGTCCCCGTGCTGGCGATGGACATCGACCAGGGCGCGCTTGCCATTGCGCAGAAGGCAACGTACAACAAGACGCCCAACCTCATCAACGTGCCCAAGGAGTACCTGACGAAGTACTTCACCACCACCGACAACGAGAACTACACGGTCAATGCGGATATCAAGCGGCGCGTGAGTTTCAAACGCTTCAACATGATCGAGGACAGCTTCGGCTCCGGCTTTGATCTCATCCTGTGCCGCAACGTGGTCATCTACTTCACAGCCGAGACCAAGGCAAAGCTCTATGAGAAGTTCTACAAGGCCCTGGCCCCCGGCGGATATTTCCTTGTGGGCTCCACAGAGCAGATCTTTGGCTATCAGAAGATCGGATTTGAATCCGCAGGGCCGTTCCTCTACACGAGGAAGTAAAGCAGGAAGAATCCAGAAATAATTGAAGGAGCCCGAACTTATGTCCGGGCTCCTTCGTTATATGTCTGTAACCTCTCGGGTTACTTCTTCTTCCGCACGACGCGCTTGGTTGAGGTCTTGACCTTCGCAGGCGACGCGGCCTTCTTAGAGGCAGACGCTGCGGGGGTTTTGCCCAGCGCGTAGGACGCGCCCTTGCCCGCTGCGTGCTTGGGGTCTACCGCGGCAAAGGTCTTCTTCGCGGCTTCGCTGCTTCCATCGTACACTGTGCCGTAGATCTCATTGCCCAGCATGTCATAATGACGCAGGTAGGTCACGGCAAACTGCTTGCCGTCAGGGGTGTACTCATAACCATACTCGGTGAAGTACAGGCTGCCGGCGACCTCGGGGGACAGACCGAACTTGGACATCAGCAGGTCGACGGTCTCCTCCTTGATAGCCGTGTTCGTGTAGTACTTCCTGGCGATGGCATAGGGTACATTCTTGTTCTTGCCATAGTCAAGAATGTACCACGTCATCTTGACATGATCCTGCCCCAGATTCTTCTGCTTGGCGGCGTCCCACGCCAGCACAGGAGACGCAACCCCCACCGTCAGGCCCAACAGCAAAGCGCACAACACAAACTTCTTCATAAAAACGCACAATCCTTCCTCAATAAAATAGAAACAACAGCGTAAGCTGACTTTCGTCATGTCCCTACGCTCGCAGTCCTTGGGTATTGTAACACATAAACCGCCTCTTGCCCCGTCAATTTTCCGTAACTTGAGAAATTGACGGGGGAGTTCTTTAATAAGCTTCCTCCCGTGCCCTGGCACCCAGCCCATAGCTGATGGACCGCTCCTTGCCCTCAGAGGGGGAGTTGTAGAGCTTTCCATTCACGATGAGCTCTGTTGAGCCGCCGCCGTCAAGGTTCAGCGCGCAGAAGGCGCCGCATGACCGCAGTATCTCCGTCAGCTCCGCCAGAGTAGCTCCTGACGCATGCAGGCCGTTT
>JAEEGY010000193.1 GCA_016280565.1 Fretibacterium sp. | reverse complement strand
TGCGGAAGGCCACGCCGAAGAAGGTTCCCATCAGGGGCTGGAAGTTGCGGCTCATGGTGCTCATGCCGGTGAGGGCCGTCATCGTCGTGCCGTAGGATACCGTCAGGATGGCCATGACCCCCACAAAAAAGTGCAGCAGCGCAAAGCCAATCAGCTTGTACTTCCTCACGTTGATGCCCATGTTCCTGGCCGTGAACTCGTTGCTGCCGATAGCGTTGCAGTAGGTGCCTATTCGCGTGTAGTTCAGGATGAACCACATGAGCGCAAAGGCTAACGCCGCTAAGATGATGTTACCCGGCGCGCCGGAGAAGAAGCGCAGCTCGGGGGAGAGCGTTTGCTTGACGCCGCCCGCCACGAACACCGCCAGGCTCTCGAACACCAGCATCAAGCCTACCGTGACGATCATGGAGGGCACGTTGAGGTGGTTATACAGGGAGCCGATCAAAAGGCCGATAAGCGTGCCGCACCCCAGGCAGCCCACCACAAAACCGGCGTAGCCGAATTTTTCCGAAAGAATGACCCCCACGATGGAGGACAGCACGATGTTTGAGCCGACGGCGAAGTCGAACAGGCCCATGACGACGATGAAGTACAGGCCGCAGCCGCCGACGGAGTAGATGATCGAGGACTGGAAGTACGAGTAAAGGTTGGCCGGGCTGCCGAAGTTGCCCGGTGTCAGAACCTTGAAGACCGCGTAGAAGAACAGCACCATGGCCCCAAGGAGGAAGAAGCCATAATAACGGCTGTTTTTGAAATTTTGCATGACATCCGCTCCTTAACTTAAAAAATGGAGCCAGCCGTAGCCGGCCGGCTCCAGGCAGTTTTAACTGAGAGACCTACTTCGTGTGGCGGGCCACAACGTCCTCGACGGACAGTTTTGCGCAGGCCGCGGCCAGGTCGTCATAGGACAGTCCGGCCAGCTTCTTGATCTCATCCTCGTAGTACGGAAGCTCCTTGCCGGTGAAGTACTTGGCGTAGTTGGCATAGTCCTCCGGGGAGGCGACGAACATGTACGGGAAGACCATGTTGTAGAAGCCCTCGGTGCTGGTGGGGTAGTTGCCCTTGATGGCGTTGTAGACCATCAGGAAAGCGAAGAACGGGTCTGCATAGTGCCCGCCGGACTCCGCCGCCATGGCGCCGCTCTTCAGCTTCGCATCCAGGTCGGGCAGGAAGTCCGTGGAGGCCACGGCGATCTTCCCGGTCAGACCTTTGGCCTCAATGGCCGCGATAGCGCCCAGCAGTGTGTCCCCGCCGCCGCCGGCCACGATGAGGGCGTCGATGTCCGGGTTAGCGTCGATGATGGCCTCGGCCGTGGCGCGGCCCGTGTCGGTGGTGGTGCGGCCGTACTGCGGCTCAAGCAGAACCAGCTTGTCGTTGGGGTGAGCGTCGTTCCAAGCCTCGACGCCCGCCTTGTAGCCGGCCCAGCGGCCAAGGAACGTCGCGTCGCCGGGCTCCCAGCCCTCAAGGCCGATCTTGCGGCAGCCCTTCTCGCCCAGGATGGTCACGAGGGTCTTGCCGTTGTCGAACTCGGACTCATGGACTGCGCCCACATAATACTTGGACTCACAGGCCTGCTTGTACTCCTCGGGGTTAGCGTCCTTGTCGATGATGCGGAAGAACTGCGCCACATAGACCTCGTTCTCGTTGCAGGTCTTGATGACGGAGCCCATCTCGGAGGAGGCGGAGTTGCAGATGATGATGCCGTCGCAGTCCGCCAGAGCCAGGGTCTCGGCAGAGGCCGTTACCTGCTCGGAGATGTGCGCCTGGTCCACCCACTGCGTCTCCACGCCCAGGGCCTTGGCGGCCGCGTCGATGATACGCTTGCACTCGCTGCCCAGCGTGTCCGTGGAGCTCCAGATGGAGATACCAATCTTGATGGGCTTCGCGCTTGCCGCCAGCGACAGGCTGAACACCATCGAGACCGCCAGAACTAAGGCCAAAACCTTCCTCATTACAAATACCCCCATACTAAAATTGTGAAACCTACATTGTGGAACTAGAGTACCTCCTATGAGAGTAGATTTGCTCCGCAAAGTAAAGCGGAAATCGCGGAGCTTATCCCTTCAGGACCTCCTCAGGGCCGAGGCTGTCTTTAAGAAGCGGGCCACCGAGGTGAGAATGTCCTCCTGGCTCGTGGACTTCAGGATATAGCCTTCCGGCTTCAGGCTCATGACGCTCATCACGCTGTCGCGGTCGTTCTTTCCCGTGAGGAAGATCACCGGTATAGCAGCAGACCTCGAATCGGCCCTGAGCTTTTCAAGCACCTGCGGGCCGGTCATGCCCGGCATATCGTAATCAAGCAGGATGAGCTCAGCCGTATGTCCCATCTGGATATATTCGATGGCCTCTTCCCCGGAACATACCGCAGTGACGTGATATATCCTTCCAAGCAGACTTTGCATCATCTTCAAAAATGTAATGTCGTCGTCCACCAAAAGGATGTTTTCCTCCCTTTTTTTAGGCTCGAAGCCAGAACAGGCCAGCGACTGGACCGTCTCGGAGATGACAGTGACGTCGAAGGGGCGGGTAAATTCCTTTGCAATCAACTCATTTGGGATGGTCTTCTCGACCTCCGCAAGTTCCTTCTCATACCCCATAACGCACAGCGGCTTGTTCTTCTTGAGACACACCTCCTTCAGGTACGCCAGCACGTCCATGGAGTCATGCCCAAAATCCCCCACGGACAGCAAAAAAACATCCGCGCCGCCGTCCTTCCCCTCTGCCTCCTTTATAGCCCCAAGGACAGGCTCGACGCTGACGAGTTCGATGCCTGCCGCTCCCAGAAGCGTCCCCAGTCTCTTGGTCATCAGCGCTGCGCCGTGGTTGATCAGCAAAACTTTCAATGCCATAGTAAATACCTCCTAAATCACGAAAGAATCTCGTTTATACGGCTCCAGTTAAAGCCATCTATCGCGCGGCGAAGCTGCTCGACGCGCTCTTTCTCACCCTCTGGGATGCGGAATCCATCAAGAAATTCCAGTGCGTACGCCATGCTGTCGGAATCGAAATTTGCTGCAAAATCGCGAATGGAATCATATGTCTCCTGCAACTCGTCGTCCGAAATGAGCGGCAGCTCCTCATCCGACTTCTTCTCCGGCGCGTACAGCGGCGAGAGTGCCGCGCCGAGAGCGCGGTAGCGTTCCAGCAGCCCGGAAAGCTCCGCGTCCAGCGCTGCCTCGTCGCCCGCCTTCCCGGCAAATTCCAGCTTCTCTGCCAGTGCGCCCAGAGATTCCGCGCCAATGGACCGCGACGTGCTCTTCAGCGCATGGACCTTTATCGTCGTGTTTGAGAGATCCCGCGCGCGCCAGAAGTCCTCGATCCTGTCTGCATTTGTCGCGGCGTCCGAACCGTAGATCTTCAGCATGTCGAGGTATCCTTCCTCTCCGCCGCAGTGCTTCAGGCCGCTGTCGACGTCTATATCTTTGATATCACGCAGCCACTCCGGCAGTTCGACGGACGGGGCGGCGGCGTTAGCGTCGCCGGTCTGAGCGATCAGTTTCTCCTTGGGCAGATATTGCATCATCATTTCCTCAAGTCTGTCGGCGTCTATTGGCTTGGTCAGATAGTCGTCGAAGCCCTCCGAGAGGTACTGTTCCCGCGCGCCGGAAATGGCGTTGGCGGTCAGGCAGATTGCTGGGGTATGGAGATTGGGGTTGCTCTCCTCGGCATGCAGCTCGTGCAACGTCTCTATGCCGTCCTTCTCCGGCATCATGTGGTCAAGGAATACGATGTCGTATTTCTTTTTCCTCATCATATGCAGGCCCTCGGCGCCGCTCTCCGCCGTGTCGACCTGCACCTTTGTCTGTTTGAGCAGGCTCTTGAACACCGTCAGGTTCATGGGGGTATCGTCCACCATGAGGACAACGGCGTCGGGCGCGGTGAACTTTTCCCGGTACTTCTCACGCTTGGAGAGCGCCGCGCGGTACGATGCCTCGTAATTGCCCAGTGCCTCCCATTTCACGACCTTCTGTTTGAGACGGAAGGAGAATGTGGAACCCTCGCCATAAACGCTTTCCACCTTCAGCGAGGTCCCCATCATCTCCAGCAGGCGCTTCGTGATGTTCATCCCAAGGCCCGTGCCCTCAATGTTGCGGTTCCGCTTTTCCTCTATGCGCTCAAACTCCGAGAAGAGCTTTGCCATGTCCTCCGGCTTGATGCCGATGCCTGTATCGGATACGGAGAAGTTCAGGAATATACCCTCCGGATCGTCCGGGATCCGCTCGTAGCCAATACGGAAGGTGACGCTCCCCTTCTCAGTGTACTTGACGGCGTTGGTCAGGATGTTCGTGACAACCTGCTTGATACGCACCTCGTCGCCGTGGAGCAGCTTCGGCATCCCCTCGTCAAAATCGAGTTTAAGCAACAGGTCCTTCTTGTCTACCCGTGTCTGGATCATGTTGACAAGGTCGTTGATAAGGGAAGAGAGGTCGTAATCGACGGGAAGTATCTCCATCTTCCCCGCCTCGATCTTCGAGAAGTCGAGAATGTCGTTGACGAGGCCCAGCAGCGTATTGCCCGCCGTGCGGATGTTTTCGGAGTATTCGATGACGTCCTGCTCGCTGCTTTCGCGCCGGATCATCTCGTTCATACCGAGCACCGCATTGATGGGCGTGCGGATCTCATGCGACATATTCGACAGGAACGAGGACTTAGCCTCGCTGGCCGCGGCCGCGAGCTCGGATTGACGCCGCAGCATGATGTTGGTGCTGTGCAGGGTGATCAGCATACTGATAAATCCTCCGACGAAAGCGGAGAGGACGCAGATGATCACGATGGTAGCAACGCACCGCTCAACGGAATACCAACCGTTATGCGGGCTTATTGCGATCTCCCACGTCAGGTTTTTGACCAGGAAGCGCTTTCGCACGGCGTCGGCGCGCAGCGGGCCCTCAGCCTGCATCACATGGGCTGAGCCGTCCTGGTTGATATAGGACAGCTGGTAGTCCATCCCCATGCCAATGAGATTGTCCAGCTTCAGCACTTTAATGAGGTTCTCAAAGTCTATGGTCACCGTCACAAGGCCCCACAGCTTTTGCCTGTCCCCCTGCTCCATCTGTTCTATAAGCACCGGCGCCCGGCCCGCCATGCCCATGCCGCCCTGCACCAGCTTAAAGGGATTGGTCAGGATCGTATGCCCCTGCTCATAAGCATCCAGGGCCGCCTGATTCCCCTCGAGGTTCGTATCCAGAAAATTGAACCCTATCAGGCTTTTGTTGACTACGTACGGATAGACCTCCGAAACGATGCCGTCGGGCGCAAGCGCAAGGTTCTTCAGCGTGACGCCGGTGTCCCTCTGGACATCGTGGTAGATCATGCTGGCGACGCTGTTGAAGAAATCCGTGTTCCCATTGTAACTCTGCACCAGCGCCGAAAGCGTGCGAGTGCGTGTCATGACGCAGTCGATGGTCATGACGATATGCTCCGCCTCGTTTTCGGCAATGAAGCCACAGCGCTCCCGGTCCTGCTGGATGTCCTTATAAAGAAAAAAGAAGTACCCGGCCAGCAAGACCACCAGACTGAACGCTATGGAACCGGTCACCGCTATCACGCGCTTTCTGCATCCCCAGGCCGAATTGCTGTCAGTTGAAGTGAGAGTTTTCTCGCTTTTCATTTATTCCATCCTTTCTTATTCGCTCGTAAAACGCCCCACGCCTCGAAAACAGCGGGGGCAGGCTGAAACTACCTCCGCAGGGCCTCATCCAGTCCGTTCCAGTCCATATTGCGGACACATTCTGCAACCGCCTCGAACTTCGCCTCCTCAGCCCTGGGGATGCGGTACTTCCTGATCTCCGCGATAAAGCCGTCGATCGCGTCAATGTCAAAGCTCTCGACAAACTGCTTTATCGCTTCATACGCTTCGTTCAGTTCGCCGGCGGAAATCTCCGGAGCCGCCTCCCGCGCCGCCTCCTCCGCCGCGTACAACGGGGACAGAAGGTCCAGGAACCGACGGTAATCCTCCAACAGCTTGGGCGTCAGCTCCTCGATGTGTTTGATGTCCTCGTCCGTCAGGGAGTTCCCCAGGTCCTCCAGATGCCGGGCGTCCGCCGACAGCGCCTCCGCCCCTATGAGCCGCGCCGAGCTCTTCAGCGCGTGGACCCTGATGGTGTAGTTCTTGTAGTCCTTTTCCGTCAGGAAGCCGCCGATGGCGTTGATGTTCGGCTTGATAGCGCGATAGAACTGCTCCAGTGTGCCTTTCAGGACCTCCTCGTTGGCACAGAAGCGTATCGCGTCTCCGTAGTTCAGCTCCGGCACGGAGGCGTAGAAGGTCCTGAGCTCCGTCATTTCCTCTGCCGTCTCCCCTTCGCCCTCCTCCGGCGCATTTTGGATCATCACCTTCTCTGGCGGAAGGTGTTCGATTATTGCCGCTTTCAGGTCCTCGCCCTCGATGGGCTTGGTCAGATACTCGTCAAAGCCTTCCGCAAGGTACATCTCCCGCGCGCCGGTGATGGCATTTGCGGTCAGGCAGATCACGGGCGTGTGAAGGTTCGGGTTGTTCGCGTCAGCTCGCAGTTCATGCAGCGTCTCGATACCGTCTTTCTCCGGCATCATGTGGTCCAGGACGATGAGGTCATACTTCTTGTCCTTCATCAATTTGAGGCCCTCACCGCCGCTCTCCGCCGTGTCGATCTGCATCTTTGTATTCTTCAGCAGACCCATGAAGACCGTCAGGTTCATTGGCGTGTCGTCAACGACAAGGACCGACGCAGCCGGCGCGATGAACGTCTTCCGGGTTTTCGCCTGCTTCGGGAGAGACGCACAGCCGGTGGCCTCATAATGACCCAGCGCCTCCCAGCCGTCAACCTTCTGACGGAGGCGGAAGGAGAAGGTTGAGCCCTGTCCATAGACGCTCTCAACCTTCAGCTCACTCCCCATCATCTCCAGCAGGCTCTTTGTGATGCTCAGTCCAAGCCCCAGGCCCGCGATGTTGCGGTTGCGTTTTTCCTCAATGCGTTCAAACTCCGTGAAGAGCTTGTCCATGTCCTCGGGTTTGATGCCAATACCCGTGTCGATGACGGAGAAGTCCAGGAATACGCCCTCCGGGTCATCCGGTATCCTCTCATAGCTGATATGGAAGGTGATGCTGCCTTTTTGCGTATATTTTATGGCGTTAGAGAGGAGGTTCATGGCCACCTGCCGGATTCGCTCCGCGTCGCCGTGGAGCAGCTTCGGCATGGTCTCATCAAAATCAAGTTTGAGCTGCAGCCCCTTCTCCTCCGTCTTTGCCTGAACCATGCCGGCCAGGTCGTTAATGAGAGAGGAAAGGTCATAGCCGGCTGAGACGATCTCCATCTTTCCTGTATCGATCCTGGAGAAGTCGAAGATGTCGTTGACGAGAGCCAGCAGCGCGCTGCCCGCCGTGTGGATGTTCTCGGAGTACTCGATGACGCTCTGCGGATTGCTGCTCTCGTGGCGGATCATCTCGTTCATACCCAGTATGGCGTTGATAGGCGTGCGGATTTCGTGGGACATATTGGAGAGGAAGGTGGACTTTGCCTCGCTGGCCTGTTTCGCCGCCTCAAGCGCTTCTTTCAACTCGTGGGCCCTTTGCATGGCTTGCCGCATCTCCGCGTCGATAACGGTAAAGCCCACGCCGATGGCATGGACGATGTGGTCGTCCCGGTCGGCCGGATGCCTCACGCCGGCCATACGAAGCATTTCATAATATTCCAACCCATCCCGCCGGACCAGATAACGATAGGCGATGATATCCTCCGCCGCAAGCGCCCCTCGGATATTCCTCGGCTCAACGAACCGCAGAAAACCTTCCCTATATTTGGCATCCACATAGAGCTCTCCATACTGCCGGATCCGCTCACGGAAGGGGAAATGGACGCCAACCGGCATCTGCCAGGTATCTTGGGGATCGGCACGGTAGCAGACCGCGTCGTCCTTGTCGATGTCAACATGATAGACGCTGCGGTAGTCCGACGCCATGGCCGTGATCATGGCATCCTGCTCTTTGCGCTGCTTTTCCTCCTCCAAAAGCTGGCTTTGCAGCGCAAGACGTTCCTCAAGCTCCTGCTGCCGGGCGCGCGCCGTGGCCTGCTCGGTCTTCAGCCGGGTCACCTTCGTCACGTCCACGCACAAGCCCAGCAGACAAAGCCGTCCGGAGGATTCGTAGTACTTGGTCTTCGTGGTTTGCAGATTGCGGAAACTGGTGCCCGTGGCGTCCGGCACGTCCTCAAAGAAGGTGTAGGTCTCGTTCATGGCAAGAGCCCTGGTGTCGTCCTCCACAAAGTGATCAGCAGTTTCTTTGTCAAACAGCTGATGATCGGTGAGCCCAACAACCTCCTCCGGCCTCGTCTTGCCCGCGTACTCGGCAAACGCCTGGTTGCAGGCCAGATAGACACGGGTCTCCGCATCCTTGGAAAAACTCATCGCCGGCAGGTGGGACAGCATGGAGGTGACGGAGTCCAGCAGATTTGCCAGCTGGGTCATGGAGGCCACCTGCTCAGTCAGCCGACGGTTTTCCTCCTCTATCTTCTGCGCCTTTTGAAGCGCTTTCCGCGCGGCGCGCCTCTCCGTGATATCCGAAATAAAAACATAGTAGACGCCGCCGTACTGCTCCGTTTCCGTATAGTGACCGTAATCGTCCACCCAGCGTATCTGGCCGTCCTTGCGAACGATGCGGTATTCCACATAGTCCATGCCGTCCTCGCTTGCGTCGATCTGTTCGACGATGGATTTTGAGACGGCATCATAGTCCTCAGGATAC